>JAJPXU010000121.1 GCA_021205305.1 Lachnospiraceae bacterium | reverse complement strand
ATATAGGATTTATTAATTTCATCAATAAATGCTGCACCCGAACTATTATCTATTCCTTCAAGAGAAAAGATCATAAAATCAGTAAGCATTTCCGGCAAATGGAACTCAATCTCAACTCTATACTCCCCCTTCTTTTTTGCCAAAACTTTTCCAATTACAGCAGAATCATCAATACCAGTATCGCGAAAAAGCGTATCAGTCAGAGCCAATACCATATTTTTCAACTTTTCCTGTTTAAGCGTCGGGATAATTTTCGTTTCAAAGCAACGAACCAAAGTTTCCGCATCAACATTTCCAATAAAGTCCATGACCTCTGGGGACACATTATCCCTACAGGCTTTCAGATGCCCAACTGTGCTATCATCACTTCTAATATCGTATTTTGGATTCACTGCACAAAACATAGTTCCGCAAAGATATTTCTGCGTAGTAGCACGTGGAGAACACAATGTCATTATTTTTAAAAAAGCGCCGTAGCAATACCGTCCCACATCAAAACCTCCCCTAATACTTTAAACAGCTAATTAATCCTCAGGAACCACATCAACTATATCCCCAATGTTGCAACCAAGAGCCTTACAGATTCTTGCAAGAACATCCATGCTGACAGCCTGGTTCTTTCCAAGTTTTGCCATAGTAGAAGATGTCATCCCTGTTTTCGCCATCAAATCCTTCTTCATCATATTTTTATCTATCAGTAGTTTCCATAATTTATTATAGCTAAACGCCATGCTCATGCCTCCATCATGCAATTCTTCAACCTGCATCATTATATTTTTACCATAAAACTCTATATTTCGCAAGGTAAAAATCTCTTTTTCAAATTTCGCGTCTGCAAAATCAAAGTTGTCTCATAGTATGGATGCATGGTATGGATACGAGTTTTCGCCTCATCCTCTCTATGATTTTGATTTCCAAGTTACTTCCAAGTCATTCCAAGTCGTTTCCATGTTAATGAACAATCAAATATGTGAAAATTCGTACATAGGAAAGATGCACTATACTCACATATTTCCCACATAAGATAAGCAACCAACGTCCAGGTTCATGACGTAAAACTGAGCCTATTGTCAGAGTATCTCCCGGACGCGGGATGCTGAAAAGACTCTCTGCCAGAACACTCCATAACATACCAGTTTTTCAGCGCTGGATAAAAATTCTGTTTACTCAGTGAATTACAGAAAGGCAGGTAAAACAAATGAATCTTTCCACAAAAGACTGGATCATCAACATTGAAAATACTGCTTCCAGAGTAGCCAACGAATATGGTCAAGCCGTTGTTGACTCCGTATTCCATCGCTATAACGCCCACAGCTTACGCGATCTGGCGTCATGCTATTACGACGAGTTGTTTGCGGATCTGGAACAGATCGCGAACGATTAAAAATGAATGAACTGTCCTGAGTATGACATAAAACTGCTTTCCCGAGCGCCAGCTCACCTTCTTCGTGGCCACGAGGTGTGTTCGCAGTTGACGGACGGGAGAACTTAAAACAGAGTGCCAGCTTTGCGAACGGCTGGTCACCGAACGAAGCGGAGTAATCCGTATGAGGTGACCGACTATGACAATGATAACTGGCAGCCATAAGGTTTTTCTCCGCTTCGGTTTCTACGCCGAAAGGAGAAAATCACATGGCAATCAAAGAACTTAACCCCGACAAGTACAACAACAAGAGCAGCTATGACGGACAGCCCGTTCCAGCTGGTCAGGTGCTGGTCCCCATCTGGATCAAGAAAGGCTTCCAGAGGGATACAGACATCTGTGTTTCAGAGAATTTCATAACCTGGAAATTCGCCGGCGTCCATTTTCTCATCGGTTTCGCGCCGATTGACAGAGATGCTTTCGGATCCTACATGAAGTTCTTCTGGTCCGAAATCAATGAATATCTGGAACAGAAGCGGACCGGCAGATGCGTCATTGGACGCAACGCGGACGGCACTCCCCTCGTCTGCCCAAAGACCCACCGCTGCGCCGGATGTCCAGACAGAGGAACTCTGCCGCGCTATAACCCGAAATCCGATGAGGTAGAGCTTTTATCTCTTGACTTCTGCTATGAAGATGAAACATTTGACGTGGCAGATTATTCACAGCCTACTCCGGAAGAAGCAGTCTTGATGGATGAGCTCTATGTGTCACTGCTGGAGCATTTGCGCAAGATTAAACCGCGTTACGCCATCATCGCAAAGCTCAGCCGCGAAGGATTTTCCCGTGAGGAAATCATCACGAGGATCGGGCTGAAGCCCAGCCGCGGATATCAGGAAATTGAGAACACCTATCAGTTGACTCTAAAATACCTGCGCCTGAAGAAATAGTGCAGACTCAGTGAAGCGGCACCACCTTTTCTGGTGATGCCGCTCCCCATCAATGCTTATAAACCGGAACCCTGCCGTTCATCTGAAATTCATCGTGCTTTCGGATACTCCTGAGCGCCCTGCTCAGATTCGGCGCTCTGCCATGCAAATGGTACGGATGACAAAATCTGTGTTTGTGATAAATCACGCAGGTTCCTTCCCTTGGATACTCTGTGTTATGAATGGTCCAGTAATGCCCTGTGTTTTTTGACTGCAGGGAAACATCATACGCATCCAGCACAATGATATTGAAATAGCCCCGATCAACCTTTGCAAGCGCCTCTGCTCTGAACATCCGCAGCCTCCTTTCCCATCACCCACGCCTCCAGTGCTTCTTCGATGACTGCGGCAATCTGCTTTTTCTCCATCCCGGTGAAATATTTTTCTCTCCATGTGTCCGGGATTTTCAGGCTGAACCCCTGTCTTCTCTGGCTCTGTTTGTCCGGTCTATTGAGAATAGGCGACACCATTTCAGCGGTCAGGCTACCGGCATGCTCCCGTAGCTTCTTTACCTGATCCGCATCCGGCATTACTCCCGCCGCCAGCGTGATCCGCTGTTCTTCCTCAGACAGGTAGGAAAGATTTACTCCGGTCATAAATGGCAGTTCCCCAGAATCCACCTTCTCTCTGTATTCCGGAATCAGATGATTCACACGCAGGAGCCGCGCCACAGAACTTCCGGACAAACCATACTCTTCTCCAAGGCTGTCGCGGCTTTTTAACCTGTGGTCATCGTGACCACAAGTGACCTCCGACTTCATCCCGCTCAGTTTCTCCAGCTCCCGGATAATATCATTCCGTTTCCCCTGTGATAAAACCTTATCATATCGCTCTTTCAAAACAGTTGCTTTCTCTGAAATCGCCAGCTCTGAAAATGCGCGCTGAATCAGATTCGTTTCAATCACATACACATAAGCATCCTGCTCCGACAGATCCTCCTTGACGATAGCGGGGATCTCCGTCATCCCCGCCATTTCCGCCGCACGCATCCTGTTATGTCCGGCCAGCATCACATATCCGTCATCCCGCTTCCAGATAATCACCGGCACCAGAATGCCATGCTCGCGGATGCTCTCCACCATTTCTTCCAGGCGTTCCCCTTCATACAGATGGAAGGGATGTCCCGGAAACGGACGGATCCCGTTTACCGGAAACATCTGCACCGCATTTTCAGGTATTTCCAGATGTGCATCTACACTGCCCAGCAAATCCACAGCGTCATTAAATATTTTTCTCTTCGGCGCATTAGCTTTCATAAGACATCAACTCCTTCGCAAAATTCTGATAGGCGACAGCTGCTCCAGACTTCGGACAATACTGCGCAACCGGCATACTGTAATAAACACTCTCCCCAACCTTCACGGTCTTTGGAATTCTGGTCTCGAAAATCCGGATCTGCTGATGGAAATTCTCTGTCACTTCCTCAGTCAACACCCTGCAGAGCGTCGTCCTTGCGTCACACATCGTAAGCAGGATTCCCGCAATCCCCAGCCTCGGATTAATCCTTTTCCGGATCTTCACGGCCGTTCGCAGGAAGTCCTGCAGTCCCATCATTGCCAGAAGCTGAGGATTTACCGTAACTATCACTTCATCCGCGGCAGAAAGCGCGTTAATCGTCAGCGCGCCCAATGATGGACAGGTATCAATCAGAATATAATCATACTTTTCACGAAGCGGCTCCAATATCTCTGACAGCATCCGCTCCGCGCCCATTTCCAGCCGCAGCTTCGCGTCCGCCACAGACAAATATATGGATGATGGAATAAAATCCACACCGTCCTTCGTCATGATGTAATCTGAAATATCTTCTTCCGGCATGTCCTCCAGCGCCGCCATCATCAGATGTCCAATCGTGTGATCCAGCGAAGCCGCATCCTCCACGCCATAGCACGTAGTCAGATTTGCCTGACTGTCAAAATCCACTGTCAGCACCTTCTTTCCCATTTCACCCAAAGAATGCGCGAGGTTAAATGTCGTAACTGTCTTTCCAACTCCACCCTTCTGTGAACCAACCATAATAATTTTTCCCATATCGTCCTCCTTGTCCCGGCAGACCGATTTTCCAAAACCAGTCTGCCGCTTAAAATTTCTGTCATCAGCTCCTCAAAACATTTTCCCTGTGAATGCCACTCACATTTTTATTTCCCGTACCTCAGCTTTCGCTCAGCTACCATCTGTGCCTGGAGCTTCTCCATTTCCGCGTCCATAAAAGCCTTTTCCTCAGCGAGCCGCTGTTCCCTCTCATGATCCGGCGTAATAATCAGCCTTCCATTCTCACACTCCACCCGGATCAGTGCGTCAATATCAAATCCCAGTTCCTCAAGCCACTGCCCTTTCAACATGATCGTCGGTGTAGCCTTGTAATGGTAACCACTCTGCCCTGATACCTTTAACTCTCTGAATTTCTTAAATGCCATAGATTTGCCTCCTTAATCCGTAAATGACCATTTACTCTGAATTGAAAAATACTCTTGCTCTCCGAAATCAAACCGTCCCGCGCCCAACGGCATCACCTCCCTTACACGAAAAAAAGCTGCTGATGTTTTTACGCATCAACAGCTTTCTACTGTAAGTTCCGTGTATTGAATTCGCTTATTTTCTCTGATCAGCAAACCTGTAATAGTCTTCCATATCCAGGCTTAGTCTCACATGAGAGTCAGGTTTGATTTTTCGGTTGCTCAATAATACAATCGTCTCGACATTCGCCGTCTGTGGAAACATATCCACACAACAAATCCGCTCTGCCTGATACCCGTTCGCCAGCAGTACTTCCAGATCCCGCGCAAGACTGGTCGGTTTACAGGAAATGTAAAGGATACGGGGAGCACCGTAGGCGATGATTTTCTGCAGCGCTTTCGGATGGATGCCGTCACGCGGCGGATCCAGAACAATAAAATCCGGCCGTTCAGAGATCTCATCGAGGACTTTCAGGACGTCGCCTGCAATGAAGGTGCAATTGTCAAGTCCGTTCATCCTGGCGTTTTCACGGGCAGCTTCTACAGCTTCTTCTACGATCTCTACACCAATCACTTTCTCCGCGACTGGAGCGAGGATTTGCGCGATCGTGCCGGTTCCGCTGTAAAGATCGAAGACCACGCCGGGCATATTGCATATGTTCTGCGCCTCCCGTCTGTTCGAGACATTTTTCGAGTTTGAAACACTGTCATGACATTCCTGAACATATTCGCGGGCCACACCATACAAAACTTCTGCCCCCAGAGAATTCGTCTGGAAAAAGGAGAATGGGGTGATTTTAAAGCGCAGACCAAGCAGGGTTTCATAGAAATAGTCCTGACCATATAAAACCGTCGTCTCATCGCTCTGTACAATGTCCGCAAGGGAATCGTTGCGCATATGAAGGATTCCCACAATATGGCCTTGCAGATTCTGTCCCAGAGACAAAAGATGTTCCGTATAGTCTTGCAGGATTTCCGCAAATTCTTTTTCGCTCTTTTCCTCTTTCAGCCCTGCTGTCACCAGGCAAACCAGGATCTCTCCTGTTTTTTCTGCACGGCGCAGCAGAAGGTGACGCAGGATGCCCTCATGTGCCATTTTGTGGTAGTGGGGAATCTGCCGTGCCTGGAAAAAGGAAAGCGTCTCTCTCAGGATCGCAGTCATATCTGCATGCACCAGCTGACAGGCATCGGCGGTCAGCACGTCGTAGTGACTGCCTCGCTTATGAAGGCCAAGGGTGAGTGGTCCATCCTTATATTCGTCGCCAAAGGAAAATTCCATTTTGTTGCGATAAGCAAATTCCCGTGGACTGCGATGAATTCCCTCAAATATAGTGTCGATCGCTGCTTCCGCTGCAGATTTCTTTTCTGTATGTGGCGTAGATTGTACTGCAAATTCTGCCTCAGATACAGGTACAGCCGCCATGCGCAGCACCGGCGCAAGCAAACGCTTTACCTGCTCTGCTTTTAGATTCAACTGGTTTTCGTAAGACAGGCTCTGCCAGGTGCAGCCGCCACAGGCCGGAAAGAGGGGACAAACAGGTTCCTGGTCTTCCAATGGGGATGGCTGCAGCACTTCCAAAAGACGGCCTTCGGCGCGCCCACTCCGTTTTTTCGATATTGAAAACCGAATCTTCTGTCCGGGAAGGGTGTTCTTTACCGTCACGGTGCCTTCTTCTGTCTGCACGACTCCCTTATTAGGGAAGTCAACGCGCTCTGCTACCCCTTCCATGATCTGACCTTTTTTCATTCTCTTTCTCCTTATATAATAGAATCCCGCTTTACGGGATTCTCGTGCCGGGCGCGTTCGTTTTAATGATATAATTTCGCGCACTCGCTAATTGATTAAACTCCGTAACTGTTCAGCGCAACGATAAGACGTATGAAGTGCTGCTATTTCGCCTGGCATGAATCGAGCAGATGCGATTCGCACCTGCTCGATCATCACTGTGTATAAATGGAAAGCTAAATACTCTTCTAAAAAACTCTCAGATTGCTTCTTCTTCTGCCGTATCCGCTTCTTCTGCTTCTACAGTGTCTTCTTCCTGCGCTTTCTCTGCGTCTTCATTGGACTCGTTTTCAGCCGGTGCGTCTTTTTTCTCTTCTTTTGCTTCCGGAAAGTCATCGTCTTCAAAAAAATCATCGAAGTCGTCATCAAAATCGTCTTCGAAATCTTCCAGATAATCCGGTGTGAAATAGCGATATACTGCGTAAGCAATCGCCGCTACGGCCGCTACAGCTCCGATAATAGCGAATACCCATAATGCGGTATTCTTTTTCTTTTCCTCATCATGTTTTTTTAATGCCGCTACCAAATCGTCTACCTTTGTCATACGTCACACGTCCTTTCTGATTCTTTCCACAGCCTGAACGCTTGAGAGCCGGAATGTTAAATAACCGGATATTGATCCACATCCAATGTTCCCTTATCCGGGAAGCATACAGGCCATGAATTATCTTTGCTCGGAATAGTATATCACAGCAAAACGGATTTTACTATAAAAATTTTTGTATATCTCCATTTTTGTAGGCCTTTTAGAGTCCTTTTTCAGTTCTTTTTTTAGAGCTGTCTCGACATTCAATCTACTTTCACAAGCTTCGCAAATGCGGCAAACATCTTTTTGGTCCCTACGCGGTCGAATTCCACAGTGACTTCATAATCACGCCCGCCTTCGACAATTGCCGCGACCGTTCCCACACCGAATTTGATATGCTTTACCCGATCTCCGACCGTATAGTCCAGGCCATCGGATTTGTTCACCTCAAACTGCTGCGGTACGAATGCACGGTTCTGAAAAGCTTCCTTCGCCTGTCGGTAGGCGTTCTGATTGAGATTTCCTGCCCGTTGAGAACGATGCGCACCGCTCTGTTCTGTGCGCGGGTTTTCTGAAACAGAATTGCCCCCCGAACCAGACGCATCCCCAGGCAAACTGCTTCTGCCGCCAAATGACAGCTCCGACGCATTCATCTGACCACGACCGGATGCTTCTGAAGTGAAAGGAACCGCCGCATCACTTTCTGCATCATTCCGGGAAAGTACCCGACTCGAACGCCCGCCTGCCTGAAGCAATTCCTGGGGAATGTCTTCCACAAAACGGGATACGCGGTTGAAACGCACCTCACCCCGCACCATGCGCTGCCTGGCCGCGGTCAGGTAGAGTTCTTTCTGTGCGCGGGTGATTCCGACATAACAGAGGCGGCGCTCTTCTTCCAGATCTGTCATATCTTCCGAATGAATGCTCATATAACTCGGAAAAAGACCGTCTTCCATTCCGACCAGGAAAACGGTCGGAAACTCAAGTCCCTTAGCACTGTGAAGCGTCATCATCAGCACCTGATCATTATCCCCTGAAACATCGTCAATATCTGCCACGAGCGCGACCTCTTCCAGGAATCCGGACAAGGATGGCTCCTCGGCACTCTGGTCGTAGGCGGCTGCTTTGTTTAAAAGCTCGTCAATGTTTTCCTCGCGTTCCTTTGCCTCTTCGCCGCCTTCCAGCTCCAATTCTTTGCGATAGCCGGTCACCTCCAGGACATCCTCAATCAGCTCGCGGACCGAATAAAAATCCGCCTTGCTGCGGAAGGTCTGAATCATCTGTACAAAGTCTTCCAGCTTTGCCAGCCCTCTGCCGATTCCCGGAATCCGGGCAGCTTCACCAAGCGCCCGGTAAAAGCTGATCTCCTCCGCAAGCGCGTAATCCTGTACTCGCGCAATCGAGGTGGCGCCGATCCCGCGCCGCGGTACATTGATAATGCGGCGCACGGCCAGATCGTCCTCTGCGTTGTCAATCGTTTTCAGGTAAGCCAGAACGTCTTTAATTTCTTTTCTGGCATAGAAATTAATCGCACCCACAATTTTATAAGAAATATTTGCAAGCAGAAACTTTTCCTCAAACATACGCGACTGCGCGTTTGTCCGGTAAAGAACCGCGAAGTCTTTGTAGGAAGCTTTACCCTGGTAAACAAAGGTACTGATCCGATCCGCGACGTATTCTGCTTCCTGATATCCATTCATGAACTGCCGAAAATGGATCTGCGCCCCCTCGCCGTTCGATGTCCAGAGAGTCTTTTCCTTACGTCCGACGTTCTTCTTGATCACTTCATTGGCAGCGCTGAGAATATTCTGCGTAGAACGGTAGTTCTGCTCCAGACGGATCACCTTCGCGTCTGGGAAAAATTCCTCAAAATTCAGGATGTTCCCGATATTGGCCCCACGGAAACGATAAATCGACTGGTCGTCATCCCCTACCACACAGAGATTCCTGTATTTGGAAGCGAGCTGGCTGACCAGCTTAAACTGCGCCGTGTTCGTGTCCTGATACTCATCTACCATAATGAAGCGAAATCTTTCCTGGTAGGAATCCAGAATCTCAGGACATTCCGAAAAAAGCTCTACCGTCTTGCAGATCAGGTCGTCAAAGTCCAGCGCGTTGCTCGCGTGCAGCTGCTTTTGATATTCTTTATAGACACGCGCGGCCATTTTCATCTTCAAGTCATCCTGGCCATAAGCTTTCGTCTCGTATTCCTGCGGGTCAATCAGCTCATCCTTCGCTGAGGAAATCAGGCCCATAAAATAGCGCTCTTTGTATGTCTTCGTATCCACATTCAGCCGCTTACAGACATCGCGAATCACCGCTTTCTGGTCATCACTGTCGTAAATCGTAAAATGCCGGTCAAAACCAATGTGGTCGATGTAACGGCGCAGAATACGGACACAGGTACTGTGGAAAGTCGATACCCAGACCGCACCAGAAAGACTGGCATCCGTTCTGTCTGCTGCAATGCTGTCTCCGTCAGCATGCAGCTCCGAGCGGTTCAGGATGCGGTCGACTCGCTCCCGCATCTCCCCCGCCGCCTTATTGGTAAATGTAATCGCCAGGATATTCCATGGATTCACCCCCATCTCCTCAATCAGCCACGCGACACGATGCGTCAATACCCGGGTCTTCCCGGATCCCGCACCGGCCAGGATCAAAAGCGGCCCTTCATAATGGCGAACCGCTTCCTGCTGCTGGGGATTCAATGCATCATAAATACTCATTTTCCTGTTCCTCTTTCTGATTTTTTGTAGTGACAATTCCAAACAGCGTCGCGCGCTCATTCATCAAACTGCGCAACAACCGTATATCCGCTCTCATCCGTCCGCACTTCTGTCACCACACCATCCCGTGTTTTCAGACGCTCACGGTTCGTGTAATTTGCAGACATCGCCACCGCCGGTTCGATCGTGTAATACCAGCTTAAAGGAAGTACGCCTTCCGTCACATGAATCGGATCGCCCGGCTTCACCAGACCCTCGCGTTCCATCTTGAACTCCATTTCTCGCATATTACCTCACCTCTTTCGCGGATGACTTTCTTTTTATATTTTTCTTGTAATCTGGTTTTCAAAACTATATAATAGAATGCATCTTATGGAAAACGAGGTACACACATGAACCAGGCAAACACCAAACTTCTGGCCGATATTTTACGGAACATTGCCCGCACACCCCATATCCGCCCGGGCGAAGTGCCGGACATTGATCTTTATATGGATCAGGTCACTACTTTTATGGACGAGCATCTTAGCAGCACGCGCCGCTATCAAGATGACAAAATTTTGACCAAAACCATGATCAATAACTATACAAAGAAAAAGCTTCTGCCTCATCCGACGAAAAAAAAATATTCGAAAGAGCATCTGCTTCTTCTGATCTTCATCTACTATTTAAAGGATTTCCTTCCGCTGACCGATATCCGCGCCATACTCTCTCCGATCACAGAACGCTTTTTTGAAGCGGATGATTCTATCTCTATCGAAAACATCTACGCGGAGGCATACGAGCTGAGCGAAGAGTGGGTAAACAATATCTGCCGCGATATCATGGAGTCCTGGCACGCCGCCTCCAATTCTTTCGAAGACTGTCCGGATGAAGACCGCGAAACACTGCAGATTTTCTCTTTTATCTGCATGCTGAGCTTCGACATCTACCTCAAAAAACAGGTAATTGAGCAGATGCTCGACGGGCTCGGAACGACAGAAGCCTCCGAAAAAACTACAGAAGATACCCCGGACACCCCGGAAGAGTCAGCCCCTCTTTCCTGATGCCGCTGTCATTCAGGCTCTGCTGTCTGCGCTTTTTCGGCGGACTGTTTTTCTTCTTTCATCCTTGAGAATACCAGTTCATATCCGTCGCTTCCATAATTCAGGGAACGATTCACACGGCTGATCGTCGCTGTGGAAGCGCCGGTCTTTTCCGCGATTTCCAGATAAGTCTGACTATCCTTGAGCATACACGCCACTTCAAATCTCTGTGAAATGGACAGCAGCTCATTCACCGTGCAGACATCTTCAAAAAAGCGATAACAGTCTTCCTTATTTTTCAGGCACAGCACTGCCTCAAAGAACTGATCTACCGCTTCTGTATGTATATTTTTACTCATTCCGTCTCTCCATTTCCATTATCCATCGCCCTCTGCCTGCCAGAACCTGATTCATTTCCACCCGTCAGAATGATACGAAGCAAGAGGCTGATCCACCTTCTGTGAGTTTATCACGCCATTTTAGCGATGTAAAGAGATTATTTTTTCGCTGTGCTAAGTTGCCAAATTTGTAACCAAAAATCAACTTCCCGATTGACTATCCGTACAAAAAAGAGTAAAATTATAACATATTTTTGATACATTTGCAGAAGATATCGGGCATTTTTGTCTGATTCCATTTTTACAACCGTTCAGAACAGCATCGAAGCGAGCGCAGACCTGTGGCCTGCTGTTCTGAGTAGTTACCCATTTTTTTAACGAGGTGACAATTATGTCATACACCACGGATATGATCAATATTGATTCTCAGGATCACGCAAAGCTGGCTTCCAACACACGCAAGCTGGGCGAGCTGGCAGAGCTTTTACAGCATTCCGGTATTTCTATTTTTGAATACTTCCCAGAGGAGGATCTGCTGCTGATTTACGATGGCACTCTTAAAATCAAGCGCAAGCTTCCCGACTATCTGAGTCAGTTTGACGAACACACCCAGATTTCTGAGCAGGACCGCTCTCTCGTCACAGACCTGATGCGCGGGAATCGAACCGAGCCGGTAGAAGTTCGGATGCGCGACACGAACGGGCATCTCTCTCACTGTATTTTTGCGCTTCCGCAATCGGATCCGGAGGAACCATCCGGTCATTCTCTCGTCGGTACAATCACCGATGTTACCCTGGAACGCGAACGTGAAAAGATCTTAAAAGAAAAAGCGCAGCGCGATTCCATGACAATGCTTTATAACCATTCCTACGGCAAAGAAAAAATCGAACAGTATTTGCGCCACAAGAATCCCTATTCTTCCTGTGGTCTTCTGGTTTTGGATATCGATTATTTTAAAACAGTCAACGATGTCTACGGACATCTGTTCGGAGACATTGTCCTCACAGAGCTGGCCAGTCTCCTTGCCCGGTCTTTCAACCGAACGGACGTGATTATGTGGGCAGGCGGCGATGAATTTGTCATTCTGATGGAAGAAGCATCCCATACCGCCCTTGTCAAAAAGACGACCGAACTCATAAAAGCGATCCGCGCTCTGCGGTTCCGTGAAAATGACTCTACCATCACCTGCAGCATCGGTGTCTGCTTTCTGCCGGAAAATCTGACCGGCTATACCTATGACCAGCTGTTCGCAAATGCAGACTGGGCACTCTATCGTGCCAAGGAACATGGCCGTAATCGTTTTGAATTCTGTGACAACCTGAAACGCTACGAAGAATCGGAAACACACGAAAATGCCCTTTCGTCTGCCGAATCCGCTTCTCTTTATCTGCAAAATGACATCATTTCCACCATTCTGGAAGTATTTGAAAAGAGAAACAGCTTTGACGCGGCAATCCGCCAGGCTCTTGAGCTGATCGGAGAGCATTTTAACCTGGACCGCATCACGGTCGTCCGTACCGACACCGGCTCCCGCACAGCCGGAAGGCAGTTTCAGTGGCGCAGCAAAGATGCGCCGGAAGCGCTTCCTGTGGAATCCGGTTTTGAAAAAGAAGACTTTCTCACCCTTTTTAACAGCTACGACAGTGATGGTACCGTTGTCCTTCATTTTGACGATATGTCCATGTATTCAAAGGCCGCTGCCGATCTTTTAATGCAGGGCGAAGCGAAAACCGTTGTCTACGCCGCCCTATACTGTGAAGGAAAATACACCGGAGCCATCTCCTATGTGACCTGCAAAGAGAAACGGGAATGGACTACGATACAGCGCCATCAGCTGGGAGTCCTGACGAAGATTATCTCTTCGCATCTGGCAAAGCATCTGGCAATCGAGGCATCCGGATTAAGCGCAGCCGCTTCTCCAAGCTTTGACTCCCTGACCGGACTGATTTCTTTTACCCGCTTCCGCGATGATCTGGAACATTTGATTCAAACCGGACAGGCCAGCGACCTCGTGATTGTCTATACTGATTTTGTCAATTTTAAATATCTGAACAAAAAATACGGATACCGCATGGGTGACTTTCTGCTCAAGGATTTCGCAAGCTGCATCTACGGAACCATGAAAAATGATCAGGGTACCTGCTTTTCGCGTATTGTGTCAGACCAGTTTATCTTTTTCATGCATTATACAAGTTCTGACAAGGAGGAAACCTGCCGCGCGGTTCATAAGATCAACGAAGATTTCATCAACGCACACGCATCTTTCTTCCCGGATGTCAATTTAAGTCTGCGCTCCGGCATCTATTTTCTTGAGCCGGACTGCAGCAGCGCTTCTGCCGCAATCGACGCTGCAAACAGCGCGCGCCACCAGGTAAACAATGCTGCCGGACTTTCCGCCTGCCTGTATGACAAGGAACTCAATCTCGAACAGACTCGGGAAACGGAAATCATCAATAACATGGGTACGGCATTAAAAAACGGCGAATTTCAGGTCTTCATGCAGCCGAAGTTCTCTCTCAAAGACTATTCCATTATCGGTGCGGAAGCATTGGTGCGTTGGATCAAACCGGACGGCACGGTCATGCCGCCGGACTCCTTTATCCCGATCTATGAGCGCACAGGGAAAATTTCGGAGTTAGATTTCTACGTATTTGAGCAGGTGGCTGCTTTTCTCGCCAAAAACAACGAACTTGGGCGCAAACAGGTACCGATTTCCATCAATGCTTCGATCCTGCACGCTTCCGACAGCAATACTGTGAAGCACTATCTCGATATTTTAAAAAAATACAACGTCGACCCCTCGTTGACAGAGATCGAACTCACGGAAACCGCCACCGTATCCGATTACACCAACGTTGTTCAGCTTTTCCAGCAGCTTCAGAATGTCAATATGTTAACCTCACTTGACGATTTCGGAGCCGGTTACTCTGTTCTGAACACGATCACAGAAATCCCGGTCAACACGGTCAAGCTTGACCGCATTTTCATCACCCGCTGCGAGTCGAGTGAAAAGGGCATCTACTTTTTAAAACAAATCATCTCCATGGTCAAAGGACTCGGCTACCGCGTAATCTGCGAAGGCGTTGAGACGGAAGACCAGATTGCTATTCTGAGAGAGGCTGGCTGCGAGGAAGCACAGGGCTACTGGTTCTCAAAACCACTGCCTATGAGCGAATATGAGAAACTGATGTATGGAGCGTAACGGCATACGGATCTCTTATTTGCATGGTCACTTTCCTTTCAATGGAAATACCACAACAAATTTCGTCATTCCATCGCCGCAGTTCACCGAGATTTTCGCCCGGTGCGCTGTGGCGATTGCTTTTGCGATCGAGAGCCCCAGTCCGTAATGCGTCTGTGCTTCTCCATCCTGCCCGGCAGCCGTGCGTGAAGCATCCACACGGTAAAAGCGGTCAAAAATCCTGCCCATAGACTCCGGCGGAATCGGAGCACCTTCATTCGCCACGGTCAGAATCGCCGAGCCCTTTCCGCTTTCAAGTGATACTGCAATCCGACCTGAGGGATTTGTGTGGGCAAACGCATTATCCACCAGAATCGATATCAATTTCCCGATCTGCGAAGCTTCTCCCATAATAAATATGTCATCCGCAATCTCACAGGACAATTCAAACCCTTCTTCAAACGCTCTTGCCTCAAAAGGAAGTACACCGGCGGTGACCGCCCGTCCAAGATCCAGACGCTCCATCTGTTCTTTCTGTGACGTCAGGCTCTCTGCACGCAGCAAATCCAGCAGGCTGCGCACGATCTCCGTCATCCTGCTGTTTTCGTAGCGGATATTATCCAGCCACCGATTTTCCCCGATCTCCCGCTGCAAAAGCTCCGCATTCGTGCTGATCGTAGAAACCGGCGTTTTTAATTCATGCCCCGCATCAGAGATAAATTGATTCTGCCGCCTGTAGTTTTCCTCCAGCGGCCGGATGATCCACCACGACAGGAAAATCGCCAGAACCAGCACCACCACGACTGCCACTGCGCCAAAAATCACCGTATAGCGCAGAAGCGTAACAATACTCTCCTCAATCACCGTATTGTCCATCATAGAGACAAGCGTGTAATCCTCCCCCGAAATCAGGTAGATCATATTTCTGGAAATACCATAGGACTTTCCGGTTTCCAGAAACGACTGTGCCAGCTCCGTCAGCACCTCATCCGACATCTGGGATGGATCGTCATTATTCACCTGAAGTACGCTCCCGTCTGCGGAAAACACAACTGAATAAAACGTAGAGAGCTCCAGACGGCGGCGGGAGATGTCGTAAGTGTCATCTGTCCCTGCCAAATCTCCCAAAGCAGACCCTGAAGCGGCAAAGGAATCATCCTTTATAATCTTCCGGTATTCATTCTCATCTGTCTCCGAAGTCTCGTCTATCGTTTCCAATAATTCTTCCTCGGACAGCTCACTGGCTGTCCGTCCATCCTCCGGCACTTCACCATCCGCTGGTTCTTCATCCAAATATCCTTCATCCGGCAACCTGTCTCCGGAATCATCCCCATCCACATTCGTATCCGGCAGCCCGCCGTTCTCCAGATATTCTCTCGCGTACAGCTCCAGCATACTCCGGTTTTCCTGGTTCATTTCACGGTAACTGACTCCATAGATCACGGCGATCGTCCCCAGCAGAGTCAGAAGCAAAATTGCCATCAGAAGCGCAATAATTTTTATTCTTGATTTTCGAAACATTTCTATTCCCCAGTCCTGTTGCCCGTTTCAGCCGCCTTTCTCTTAGCCAGTTAACTGATTTACCCATCCTGAGTCCTGAGCACCCTGCTGACTGTTCACACTCCAACGTGCATCGGTACGACTTTATCCGTGAAGTTCATTGCCCAGCCCGCACATCGATACGATTTTATCCGCGAAGCTCATATCCCAGCCCGCGCACCGCCTTAATCTCCGTTTTCGAACCGATAAAGGTCAATTTTTTCCGACAGAAAGAAATATAAACCTCCACGTTATTATACTCCGCGCTGCTCTCATAGCCCCACACCTTCAAAGCCAGCTTCTCCCGTGACACAATCGTTCCCTGTTTCGCGATCAGGTACTCCATCAGATGCAGTTCCTTTTCCCCCAGCCGAATCTCCTGTCCGGTCAGCGTGCAGGAGAGAATCGCCGTACTCGAATCCAGCGTCAGATCCCCCGCCCGCAGTCTTCCATCCGCGGCAGGCGCATTCCTCCGGCAGAGTGCGCGCACCCGCGCCAGCAATTCCTCCACCATAAACGGCTTCGTCAGATAATCATCCGCGCCGGCATCCAGCCCTTTGACTTTATCCGCCAATTCGCTCTTCGCCGTCAGCATCAGCACCGGTGTGCGGATATTCTCCTGCCGCACCTGACGAATCACGGAAAAGCCATCCAGCTTCGGCAGCATCACATCCAGAATCACCGCGTCATAAATACCGCTCAAAATCGCGTCCAGGCCGCTCTCCCCGTCGTAGCAGACATCCACATCATAGTTTTCCTGGCGCAGGACCTCCGCTACCGCTTCCGCCATGCGCCGCTCATCCTCTATTAATAGAAGCTTCATACGTATCCTCCCGTATTTTCTTCCGAACTATCTGATACAACTGTTCAGAATAGAAAGCTGCACGAGCTTTTGTCTATGGTTCTGAACCGCTATAATCTCTGCAAAAAGCCGACAAGCGCGGTATATTCTCCCGCCAGCCTGTCGGCTCTCTACGGACAACCTCTTCGGTACCAGTATAACAGAAAAAGCTTGAAATGAAATTGAAAGTCACAAAAAGTACAGTAAAAATCAACCGCCTTGCCCATTATAAGGATAATAGTCAAAAATGCCCTGAATGGCATCGGTAATGTCCATGATGCTTTCTATCTTCAATTCTCCCATCTTCTTGTAACCACGAACGCGCAGATCCAACAATTTTAGCTGTTCACACAATACAACCCCTTCTGTATCGCTCCATGCGACAGGAATATGCAGCGGATCCACTGCTGCATTCCCTTGAATCGGGCAGGCAATGACCTGTTCCGATCGGTTAAAGTAATCTTTGCTGACTACAAGAACTGGAAAAGAAAGTTTTTCAACTTTTAAAATATCTCCCTGTGAAATTGTAAACATCTATTACCACATCTCCCTTCCGGTCGATTCTCCCCACGATATTTCCTCATAAGGGCCAAGTTTACCTCCATATTCAGCAGCCCGCTCTTCCAGTGTCTTATGCCGGAATGTTTTAGACAGTATGATGTCTCCGTTTACCACTTTGACATCAAGATACTCATTTAAGCGAATTCCCAGTGAGTCCAATAAATCTTTCGACAAACGGATTCCCTGGCTGTTACCCCATGCTTTTACCTGTGCTACCATGTGTTTCTTTCTCCTTTCTGCCACGTTTTAGCAAGAATAGACAGTTCTATATTACTGTTTCTTCGTAACTGTGTGGTTTTAAGTTTTTGGTATATACAAAGTATATACTATGTTGTCAGTAAACGCAAGCCATTTGCCATTCTTTTTCAATTTACTTTCAATCTTTTCGTAGTATGATAATACGTATAAAATCGAAAGGAGATTTTCACTATGAAGAAAAAATGGCTGTCTTTCCTTCTGGCAGGCACGCTTTGTCTTTCGGGACTTTCCGCGCCGCTGACCGGAAGTGCGGAGGAATCCGGCGAAACGGTGTCGGATACTTCGGCCGATTCGGATGTGACTACTGCGGTTTCTGACCAGGAGTATATTGAAACCACTTTGAATCTCGCAAACAATGAAGACCAGACCTGGACATACCAGGAAAGCGCGGACGCGTGGGTACTCTCGATCGTCTCGGCGGTCGCATACCCGGAACTGCCGGATGAGCAGGGCGTATCGGTCTGTGTGCCGGGCGCGTATGTTACCGGTATTGATACAGATGGCGACGGCGTGGCGGATGTGACGGCGGAATCTGCTGTAGCATCTGGTTCGACTTCAGTCAATGGTTCGCTGGTGATCGATTATGAGGCGGAGATTGTAAGTACCAACGGGCAGACTTACACGGCAGCGACGGCTCCGGTTATTTTAAACACGGGAGCGGCCGGTTACAGTTCTTCGAACAATTCCACGGCAGCGACGACTTACGCGGCGGAGGGCTATATCAATGTAGCCTGCGGCAACCGCGGAAAACAGGACACTGCGACGGATGAGGATGGAAACACCTATTACACCGGCGACGCCCCGTCCTGTCTGGCAGACCAGAAGGCCGCGACGCGCTATGTAAAATACAACATCCTGCTCGGCAACCTGCCAGGCAATGTGGATTATTTTGTTTCCACCGGCGGTTCGGGCGGCGGCGCGCATGCGACCATGTTTGCGGCGACCTCGAACAATTCCGATTTTTATGATTACCAGATCGAAGCGGGCGCGGTCGGCGTCTACCGTCTGGAGGACGGCAGCTATTCCACCACAGTCACCATCGACGGCGTAGATTATGAAATTTCAGACGGCGCATGGGGCTGTGTCGCGTATAGTGCGATTACCTCTCTGTATGAGGGCGACATGGCGATGGCGTTTGAGTATTATATGGACACGACCTATGATTTTGGTTCTTCGTTCCAGGAGCAGCTTGCAGCATACCTGTCCGAAGCTTATATGGAATACATCAATGAACAGAACCTTACTGTAGAAGAATCCGCGGTCGGATTTGATCTGAATGAGGATGGCGACACGGATGATACAATCGCGCTGACCATCGAGTATGACTTGGACGCTTACCCGGAAACTAATGGCTACTATGGTACCTATCTGGATCTTTATCTGGCAGAGTTTACCTCAAACCTACAGTGGTATCTTGACAACCTCGACTACGCGGACGGCTGGACCTGGTTTGACACGGACGGCAACGCGCTCAGCGATGACGAAGTGGCAGCCATGACGACCGAGGACAAAGCGACTGCATTTATTGAAGGGCGTTATGCGTCTTCCGGCACCAGCGAAATGGGCGGCGGCACAGGCGACCTGCCGAGCGGAATGAACGGTGCGTTAGACTTTGCTGATAAAGACAGCATGGGAGATATGGATTTATCCGAAATGGGTGACGCGGCCGACGGTATGCGTGGAGGCATGAATGGCGGCACCGCAGGCGAACGCGGCGGCATGGGTGAACGCACAGATAGAACCATTTCAAACGATACCGATTCTGATAGCACAGATGCGCTTCCCGATGAAGCTGCTGACGCAGCCGATCTTACGGGTGAAGAACTGCCGAATGATATCAACGAAGCAGGTGAAACCACAGATGGCGATCTGCCAGGCGATATCAGTGAAGCAGGCGAACTCCCGGATGGTGATGTCTCTGGCGAACTTCCGGACGATATGGCTGCCATCTCGGACGGTGATGTTCCTGATAATGCGACAGATGCAGCAGCTTCCGATGACTCAGCTGATGCGGATGCCGCCGAAGAAGAAACCACCGCGGCAAATGATAATACCGCAAACCAGCTTGAAGTAGGTACGCCTGACGCGGGAACCACGCAGTCCGCGACCGGCTCTCAGGATTCCGCAAATTATTCGTCCTATGAGGAAATGGTGGAAGCGTATGAAACAGACATCGCCTCTATCCTGGAAGGCGACAAATACGGCAATAACATTGTTTCGCTGTACAATCCGCTGAACTACATCGGCGCGGAAGACACAGACGACGCGACCTGGGTAAGAATCGTGATGGGCGCTTCAGAAGGCGATATGTCTATGTTCACTTCCCTGAACCTGCAGATTGCCATGCTGAACGCTGGCATTGACGCAGAGATTGAGTGGCAGTGGAACGGCGGCCATGTACCATCTGAGATTTTCGGAAACTCTCTCGCGCTCTATGTTGATCAGATGTACGGTGAGTACGCAGAAGGCGCGGCAGCCATCGAGAAAACTGCAGCGGAGACGCAGACCACAAACGGTACCGCGACAGAAGCGACCGGCACGGATATTTCGAGCTGGGTTAACTATGAAGATGTCACCAGCGTATCCTTCTCCCTCGCTGACGCAGTCGCATACCGTACCAATGGCGCAAGCAAGGCAATCCCGGGCTTCGACGTAATTGACTACGGCCAGGAAGACTACGTGTTCGGCAACACCGAACAGGACGCGCGGCACTGGGATACGTACCTGCTGGAAATCTTCCAGACCTACGCAGATGTACTCTCACCGCTGTTTAACCAGGGATGATATACAAGAAATCGAAAGAATGATTACGTGCAGGCTTTCCTGCTCGACCAAAAAGGCATAAAAAATTACGAAAACCCCCATCAGGATTTCATTCAAAAATTCTGATGGGGATTTTTCGTACACACAAGAATATAAGGAAATAATTCATCTCCGCAAGGCATATTCTCCTCTACGCATCATTTCGATCTGCGCTATCTGATTACCTGCAAGGTTCGCCGCCGCAAGCGCCGCGAACTTCTTGCGGGTCACATTACTCGCAGCAATACCAGCTGCTCGTTGACCCACGAAGTTCGCTGCCGCAAGCGCCGCGAACTTCTTGCGGGTCACATTATCGAAAATATGCTTTCATGGCTTCCGCCATCTGCTTTTCCAACTCTCTGGCATCTTCTTTTGTCGCGGCGCTCACGGAAATGTAGGTCTTCAGCTTCGGCTCCGTGCCGGATGGACGAACAACAACGGAGCAATTGTCCTCCAGCAGGTATTTCAGAACGTCAGATTTTGGAAGGCCATCCAACCCTTCCCTGTAATCCAGCACACGCGCAACCTTTTTCGGTCCGATTGCATCGACTCCTTTGCGGAATTCTGCCATAATTTCCTGCATCCGCGCAAAGCCGGCGGAGCCTTCAAATTCAAAGGAGTACAGGGTGTTCAGGCAGTAGCCAAATTCACGATAAAGCTCCTCCAGACGGTCCAGCAGGGAAATCCCGCGCGTCCGGTAGTAAGCAAACATTTCGCAGATCAGCAAAGAAGCGTCGACCGCATCCTTATCGCGCACATAAGAACCGCTGAGATACCCATAGCTTTCCTCAAAACCCAGAATGTAATCTTCCGTCCTTCCCTGCTTTTCCAGAAGACCGATCTGCTCGCCGATGAACTTAAATCCGGTCAGAACGTTGACCGTGCGGACACCATATTTTTTCGCAATCCGCTCCGCCATGTCAATGGTGACAATGGTCTTGACCAGCACCGGATTCTCCGGCATCTGCCCGTGCCGGATGCGCCGGCTGCAGATAAAATCAAGCAGCAGCATACCCGTCTCATTTCCTGAGAGAAGCACATACTGGTTCGACGCCTGTGTGCTTTCCGTTCCTTCCGGCGCCACCGCATCTGTATTTTTATTGCCCGCATCTAACAGCTCAGGAGCGTCTGCATTATTATTTCCCGCCCCTTCCGATATGGCAGCAGTTGCAGTCTTCTTCACCGCAATCCCCACACGATCGCAGTCCGGGTCGGTCGCAAGCAGCAGATCCGCATTGCATTTCGCCGCATACTCCATGCCAAGCGCCATCGCCTCCCGAATCTCCGGATTCGGATAAGGACAGGTCGGAAAATGGCCGTCCGGCTGCTCCTGCTCTGCTACCACCGTAATATTCGTAAAACCGCTCTCCTTCAGAGTGCGCAGCACAGGCTTTAAGCCGGTGCCGTTCAGCGGCGAGTAGACAATCGAGACATTCCGGTCAATCTCATCGCCAAAAAGAACGGACTGCTTTTTTACTTCTTCTACAAATGCGGTGTACACCTCTGCCGGAATGTAAGAAATATCAGAAGAGGATTCCGCCGCAAACTCTGTCACCTGAATATCGTCAAAAATATCCAGCCGCTCAATCCCGGCCAGAATCTCGGCCGCTTCCTCCGTGGTAATCTGGCAGCCGTCCGCGCCGTAGACCTTGTAGCCATTGTACTTGGAAGGGTTGTGGGACGCTGTTACCATAATGCCCGCCGCGCAGCCCAGCGCACGCACCGCGTAAGACAGGCACGGCGTCGGCATCAGTTCCGGATAAATCCATACCTGAATCCCGTTTGCCGCGAACACACCGGATGCGACCTGTGCAAAGCGGTCGGACTTGATTCTGGAATCATAACTGACCGCGATTTTCCAATCTTCCTGGGCGAAATTCTTTTTCACATAATCCGCCAGTCCCTGCGAAGCCTTCGCTACTGTGTAAACATTCATGCGGTTCGTCCCCGCGCCGATCACGCCGCGCAGGCCGCCTGTTCCAAACGCCAAATCACGGTAAAAGGCATCCTCAATCTTCGCCTCATCCGCTGCCATCGCTTTGAGTTCCGCCGCCACATCGGCATCATAAAGTGCAGTTTCCGCGCTCGAACACTGTTCTACCCAGCGCTGATATTCCTTCCGGATCTCTGCTTTCATAACCTTTCTCCCCCATCCGTTCTTTTCCATAACAGTCGATTGTTCTCAAACTCCACCTCTACCCGTCCGCATCCTTTCAGCCAGGAAAGGTAGGAGCGCACCGTGCTGCCGACGAGTGCATACTGCTCAAAATTCATCACCAGGCCGTATCCGTCAAACACTTTTTGCAAAATCTCTTCAAAGCTGCACGGCATCTCGCAGAATCCGGCAATCCGCTCCGCAATCTCCTTCACCTTTGCGATATTAAGTTCTGCCAGCGGCACAATGTCTTCGGTCGGCTCTGTATGCGCCGGGATAAACAATTTTGCCTGTAAGGACTTCACCTTCTCCAGTGTATCCAGGTAAGCGCCAACATCATAGATATACCCGATCTGATATTTTTCAAGCGTCTCCGCGCTGGACAGACAATCCGCCAGGTAAATGACGCCGTCCGCCGTCCGGAAGCCGACCATATCAAAGCAATGCCCCGGCAGCGGAAGCACTTCCAGACCATCCGGCAATACGTCTCCTGTTAGATACTCTGCTTCGCTCTCCTGCGCCATGAGGAACTTGTGCCGCAGCTCCGTCGGCGGGCAGCCGCCGTAAAGAGCCACCGGCTCCAGAATCGGGTGCCGCGTAAAGCTGCATTCAATACCGGGAGCATAGACCTTACATCCCGTCTGTTTCTGAAGATACTGGTTACCGCCGATATGATCCGCATGCGAGTGTGTATTGTAAATCGCCCGCAGGTGCCAGCCCTGCGCATCCAGAATCTGCCTCACCTTCCGCCCGGCATTTTTATCATTTCCACTGTCAATCAGGCAGACATCCTGCTCATTTAGCCGAACCAGACCGATTTTGGCCGGGCATTGAATATAATAGCTGTTCCCGACAGCCTGAATCAATTCGTACATAATTGTTCTTTCCTTTGAAATTGTATGCATCTGTGAAAGCGCTGAACAATTACAAGTTCACGCCCATTGCGACCACTCCAGTATAGCATAAGATATCGGGTTTCGACAGTACCTTTTTCATGAAACAGTTCCTTTTGAAATAGCGCTGATTCTCTTAAACTTTTGATTGAAAAATTGTTGTTGATAGCATATAATATGCTTAACAAGGGAGCCGGAAGGGAACTGTCACTTCCCCGACCCGGCGTTAATGTTTTAAGCTAAGAAATAGCCGTCCACCTTCGCCAAAAGTGCAGGACGGCTATTTCTTATTTTTCATGTCCAGAATCGCGACAATCAAAGAAACAATTACCAGCAAAAGCATAATTCCTTCGTATGTACTCATAATATAACTTGCAGGAAGTTCGCGGCGCTTGCGGCAGCGAATTTCGCAAGTTAACGAGCAGCCGGTTTTGCTGCGAGTATTATTTTCACCCCTTCCGCAAGGTACTCGGATCAGGCGAGAGACGTCCCCTGGCTCCCCAGGTAAGCATATTATATTATCAATGTACATCCTCATACATATATCATTTCAATTATATTAGCATATGTTTATTGTTTTGGAAAGACATATTCAATATTTTCATCTCATAATTTTCTTTCTTTTAACAAAAATGTATTTTCATTCAAACTGTGCAACAAAAAAGGTTTACATAAGTAAACAGACATGGTAAAATTTCTATGAATCATTCCATTCATCTATAGAAATGCCGTTATAAAATAACCGGCAGCAAGGAGTACCGATATGTATTCATTCCATTATAAGAAAAATTCACAAACCTCGCCCCGTTCCCTTGAAGTCCCCGTTTTCTTTCATTTTCTGCGCCTGCTGCTGCCCTCGCTGCTGCTGGCTTTTGGCCTTTTTGCGTCAGCCGGAGCCGCGAATACGTCTGTAAAAACACTGGCGGTCGGCAAATCCTACACAATCAGCGGATACGCAGAAGTGACGGTATCAAAGACTACGGTTGCGAAGGTAAAGGAAAAATCAGACGGCTCTTACAAAATCACAGCCCTGAAAAAAGGCCGTGCCACGCTGCGTCTCTATGATGAGGATGGAAAACTCACAGAAAAAGTATACCTGCTCGTAACAAACGCGAATTCTTTCCAATATGACACCACGGCAGTCTCGCTCATGGCCGGTGAGACAACAACAGTGACAGCAACGGTACAGACCGGTTGTACGGTCAAATACAAAAGCTCCGACAAAAGTGTCGCCCGAGTCAGCTCCACCGGAACGATTCGAGCCATAAAGTCTGGCACGACGACAATTACCGCAAAGGTTTACTACAAGGATACTCTGGTCAAAAAGTTGAAAAAGAAAATCACTGTGACAACCGATGTGGCTTCCAGTACACTGAAAACGCTGCTTTCGACCGCGTTAGAACCCGTGGGTTCTACCATGTATATCTGGGGAGGCGGCTGGAATGAAGCCGATACCGGTGCAGGGACGGAAGCGGTGTCCGTTGGCGTCAGCACACAGTGGAAGACATTTTTTGAGCAGCAGACAAGCAGCTATGATTACCGGACAACCCGCTATCAGATCGCGAATGGGCTGGACTGCTCCGGCTATATTGGCTGGTGTATTTATAATATTCTGAACACCACAGATGGAAATGAGGGGTACGTAATGAAAGCCTCCCAGATGGCAAGTAATTTTGCCGCCCGCGGCTGGGGCACCTATCGGTCGGCTTCCTCTGTAACCGATTACCGAGCAGGCGACATCATGAGTTCGAGCGGACACGTCTGGATGGTGGTCGGCCAGTGTGAGGATGGAAGCGTGGTACTGCTTCACTCCAGTCCGCCCGGTGTGCGGATGTGCGGGACGCCCACTGCGTCCGGCAGTACCTCCAGCCAGGCCATCCAGCTGGCGACCACTTATATGAAGACCTATTACCCGGAATGGTACAGCAAATATCCGAGCTGCTCGGTTGGCACCTCCTATTTGACTGACTACGCGCAGATGCGCTGGGATACCTCCGGGAACTCGATCATGACTGACCCGGACGGGTATCTTGACATGAGCGCGGCAGAGATATTGGAGGATTTGTTTTCCAGCAACTGAATCGGAAATGTAAGCAATTATCGTATTTTATTCTGCAATAACAAGCATTGCGTCTCCAAAACTGAAGAAGCGATACCGTTCCTCCACCGCAATCCGATAGGCATTGAGCACATTTTCCCGCCCGGCGAGGGCAGATACCAGCATCAGGAGTGTAGATTCCGGCAGATGGAAGTTTGTAATCAGTCCATCCAGCAGCTGGAACTGGAAGCCCGGGTAAATAAAAATATCGGTCCAGCCGCTGCATGCCTGTATGTCCCCATGGAAACGCTGCGCGACGGATTCAATGGTACGGCAGCTGGTGGTGCCGACACAGATCACACGGCCGCCGCCCGCTTTGGTCTCACGGATGATACGCGCGGCTTCCTCATCGACCTGATAGAACTCTGAGTGCATATGGTGCTGCGTCACGTCTTCGACCTTGACCGGCCGGAAGGTGCCAAGGCCCACATGGAGCGTCACCTCTGCGATACGCACGCCCATGGCACGCACCTGTTCCAGAAGCTCCGGCGTAAAGTGCAGGCCAGCCGTTGGCGCCGCCGCGGAACCGTCATATTTTGCATAAACGGTCTGGTAGCGGTTTTTGTCCTTGAGTTCATGCGTAATGTAAGGCGGCAGGGGCATCTGTCCGAGCTGATCGAGGATTTCCTCAAAGATCCCTTCATAGGTAAAGCGAATTAACCGGTTTCCTTCCTCGACTACATCTATCACTTCGCCAATCAGAAGCCCATTTCCGAATATAATGCGTGTACCCGGGCGCGCTTTCTTGCCAGGGCGCACCAATGTTTCCCATACATTGTCTGCTTTGCGCTTGAGGAGAAGCACTTCGATCGTTGCACCCAGCTTCTGTCCACTTCCGACAATTTCCCGATCGATAGCTGAAGATTGACTCTCGCCTGAAGACGCTCCACCAGTCGAACCATCATCAGCTGCCTTCTCACCAGCTATAGCCTGGCTATCAGCAGAAGGCTGAGTAATCGCCGACTCTGCAGAATTTCCCGCATCAGACAGCACCCGATTCCCGTAAAGCCGTGCGGGGATCACTTTCGTATTATTCAGCACCAGGCAGTCGCCCGGACGCAGATATTCTGTAATATTGTAAAAATGGCGATGCTCGATCGCCCCGGTATCTTTATCCAGCACGAGAAGCCGGGACGCAGAGCGATCCTCTAAGGGATCCTGCGCGATCAGCTCCTGGGGCAGGTCAAATTTAAAATCAGATGTTTTCATTCTTCATCCATTCTTTCCATAATAGTAAATAATAAATTCCACACATACTCACAGCTTTGTTATACTTCTGATGCCACACTTATCTTAGCACAGTATTATAACCAGTGGTATGCATCCGGCTGTTATTTAAAATTACTGGTCACAACCCGACCACGCACTTGCTGCGGGGTCAGGGTTGAAAACGTAGTGGAAGCAGCATCCGGGTCCATCGCGCAGCGATTTTAATTGGCCGGATGCCGTTATAGGTCACACCTGTAAAGGCTGAAATAGCGGAAATTTGGTCATGGTGTGACCTGTAACGTTTTTAATCATAAAACAGCCGGTCCTGTTCTTTGATCTTCCAAACTCCATCTTCCAGATCTACAATCGTGACCGCACAGTTTTTCGGCACGCCGCCGCACCAGAAATCCCGGAGCGAACAATGCGTGATATTGGCGAGCAGTGCGCGGGAAGCAGCCCCGTGGGTAGAAATCAGGGCATTTCCCATCGAGTGGTTCTTGTCCGGCGCATCTTCGCCATGTACATTTACTTCTGTAAAGCCAAGAGCCTCACGGCGCAGCATCTCCAGAAATTCACCCGTTCTTTCCAGCAGCGCTTCAAAGCTTTCGCCGCCCTCCGGAGGAATATACCGCTCCGGATCGTTGAAAAACCGAATGTAATTTTCTACATTGAGAACGCCGTTCTCGTCTCGCACACGCTCTCCTTCCATCGCACCGAAGCTGATTTCCTGAAGATGCAAATCCGCAAGAATGGGGAACACTACTTCTGTCTGATCACTGTTTTTGCTCACCAGTTCTGCAGTCTCACGGGCGCGGATCAACGGGCTGGTGTAGATTCGTTCAAAGCGAATCCCCTGACGCGCAAGTGCTTCGCCTGTTTTTCTCGCCAGCTCCCGGCCGCTCTCATTCAGTGGAATGTCCGTCCGGCCCTGCAAACGATAAGAAGAATTCCACTCTGTCTGGCCATGTCGGATGATATACAGTCTCATTTTTTCTCCTCATAAAAGGTTACGATCCCATTTGAAATCACCATATTTGAAACCACCATTCACATTATTTCTGTCTCTGCAAATGTGGCCAATAACCTTACTTTCACGGAAAGCCCTGCTCACGCAAGGCTTTCTGTTTCATATTATCATTCAAGCAGTAAAGGGGTTATTATGACCGAATCTCAATCCCCAGTGATTCCAGCCCATTCCAGATTTTCTTCATGGCAGCTGTGATATCGTTCTCGCCGAGCGTGCGGTCCTTCGCGCGGAAGGCCAGCGAGTAAGCCATAGATTTATATCCCTTCGGAATCTGCTTGCCCTCATAGACATCGAACAGACTGCAGGATTCCAGAATCTTGCCGCCGCGCTGAAGGATCATTGCCTCAATCTGACCCGCAAGCACCTTCTTCGGAACAAGCATGCTGATGTCTCTGGTCGCCGCCGGATAACGTGCAATGCCGGTGTATTTATAATCGAAGCTGGCAAATGAAGTGACCTCCTGCATATCAAGCACCGCCACAAAAACTCTTTCACCAATGCCGTAGGAATCGTTGGCCACGGTCGGATGAATCTGACCAAGATAGCCGAGTTTCTTCTTATTATATATAATGTCCGCCTGACGGCACGGATGCAGATACGGCCGGTCGGATGCCGGGTCGTAGGTCACTCTGCCATTGAGCCCTGCCTTTTCAAGGAACTCCTCTACCACGCCCTTCATGACGAAGAAATTGCCCTCGCCATCCTTCGTGGAAACGTCGCCCTCGCCATACATACCAAGCGTGAACTGCATCCGCTCATCCGGCAGTTCCGTCAGCGGCAGAGCCTTCGGCAGGTAAATATTGCCCAGCTCATACAAACGCACGTTTCGGTTCCCATGATTGTAGTTGAACGCCAGGGAAGTCAGCATTCCATTTAAAGGCGTCGTCCGCATGATGCTGTAATCCTCCCCCAGAGGGTTGGTGATTTTAATTGCCTGGCGAAGCGGAGAATCCTCCGGCAGGAGCAGCTTGTCAAATACCTTCGGACTCTCGAAGGAATAGCTCATGCCCTGTGAGAAGCCGCAGAATTCCGCAACCTCCTGCGCCACATCGCGCACACACATCTCAAAAGAACGTTTGCCGGTCGTCGCCTCACCGCTCGGCAGCGTCATCGGAATGTTGTCGTAGCCGTAGAAACGGGCTACTTCCTCCGCCAGATCGGCCGTGCGGAACAGATCCTGACGGAAGGTCGGCGCAATCACCTCATTCGCTGCCGCGTCATACTCCAGGTCGATTTTCTTAAAATACGTGAGCATCTGCTCTGCGGAAATATCCGTGCCAAGCAGGGCATTGATATTTTCCGGCTCAAACGGGATGCGCACCGGCTCTTTTACCACCGGATAAATATCTACCATGCCAGGAACCACATCTCCGGCATCCATCTCTTCCACCAGCTGGCACGCACGGTCAATCGCCGCTTTCGCGTTATTCGGATCAAGGCCTTTCTCAAAAATCGAAGACGCGTCTGTGCGCAGACCGATTCGTTTGGAAGAGAGACGGATATTCGTGCCGTCAAAGCAGGCCGCTTCGAACATCATCGTTTTCACATCGTCCGTGATCATGGAATTCTCGCCGCCCATGATGCCGCCGATACCGACCGATTTCTCGCCATCGCAGATCATCACGACGTTCTCATCCATGGTGCGCTCCTGCCCATCCAGTGTTGTAAATTTCTCATCCTTTGCCGCGCGGCGCACGATAATCTCATGACCGGCAATGGTATCATAATCATACGCATGCATCGGCTGGCCATACTCTTCCATGACATAGTTTGTAATATCGACAATATTATTGATCGGACGAATCCCGGCTGCCGCCAGACGGCGCTGCATCCACTTCGGTGAAGGCGCGATACGGATATTTTTCACAATACGCGCGGTATAACGGGAGCAGAGATCCGGATCCTGCACCGTCACCTTCACGTAATCCGACGCCTGCTTCCGGCTATCCGTCTCGTCATTTTCTTTTGCCGGACGGCTCGGAGTTTCAGTCACCACCGGCGGATGGAATTCCTTTCCAAACGTCGCCGCTGCCTCGCGCGCGATGCCGATCACGGAGAAACAGTCTACGCGGTTTGAAGTAATCTCATATTCAAACGTCACATCATCCAGGCCAAGCGCCTTGACCGCGTCAGAACCCACTTCGGCAGCGCCGCTCAAACGCGCAGCGTTTTCTCCATGAGCGGCGCGACTTGCCGCCGAGCTTCCGCGAGGGGGCGTTTCCTCATCCTCTGGGAAAATATAAATGCCATACTCCGGCGCTTCCGGATACAGGTCTCTCGTAGAGCCAAGCTCCTCAATCGAGCACATCATACCATTTGATTCGATCCCGCGAAGCTTGCCCTTTTTGATCTCGATACCGCCCTCGGTCATCTTTCCGTCATGGTTGCCCGCCACGCGGCCGCCATCTAAGACGACAGGAATCTTATCACCCACATGAACATTCGGCGCGCCCGTCACGATCTGAACCGTCTTCTCGCCGACATTCACCTGGCAGACAATCAGCTTATCCGCGTCCGGATGCTGCTCAATCTGCTCAATCTGGCCGATCACGATCTTGTCCAGATCGCGGTCCGCCGCCACATAGCCTTCTACCTTCGTCCCGGAAAGCGTCATCGCGTCCGTGTACTCCTGCGCGGTCACATCCAGATCCGGGACATATGCCTTTATCCACGATAATGTTGTATTCATAATCAAAATCTCCTTCTATAGCCCTTAGCGGATAAATCCGCACGGGCTTTGCTATCTTGTTGCTGCTGCTATCCACTTTATCCAGAGCATCAAGCCACAGACCACCTGCTACGCAGGCTATATGCCGCCTCACGGCGTCCTATGTCTGTGGCTTGATGGGCGTCCCGCCCATCCCAACAAGATACCATAGCCCTTAGCGGATAAATCCGCACGGGCTTTGCTATCTTGTTGCTGCTGCTCTGGACTGGTTTTCAAAATTGTCCTAAAAACCGCACATCGTTCTCGTACAGCAGGCGCATGTCGTCTATCTCATATTTCAGCAGGGCAATACGCTCCAGGCCGACGCCGAAGGCGAAGCCGGTGTAGACGTCCGGATCGATGCCGCACATTTCAAATACGTGCGGGTGTACCATGCCGCAGCCAAGAATCTCAATCCAGCCGCTGCCTTTGCAGAAACGGCAGCCTTTTCCGCCGCATTTGAAGCAGGAGACATCCATTTCTGCGCTTGGCTCTGTGAATGGGAAATGATGGGGACGGAATTTTGTCCTTGTTTCCTCGCCGAACAGTTCTTTCGCGAACACCTCCAGCGTTCCTTTCAGATCTGCGAAGGTAATATTTTTATCCACTACCAGTCCCTCGATCTGATGGAAGGACGGGGAATGGGTCGCGTCCACCTCATCGGAGCGGAATACACGCCCCGGGGAAATCATGCGGATCGGCAGCTTTCCCTGCTCCATCACACGCGCCTGCACCGGGGAAGTCTGTGTGCGCAGTACAATGTCTTTATTAATATAGAAGGTATCCTGCTCATCCTTTGCCGGATGGTTGGCAGGAATGTTCAGTTTTTCGAAATTATAGAGGTCATACTCAATCTCCGGGCCTTCTATGACCTCGTAGCCCATGCCGACGAAGATGCGCTCCACTTCTTCACGCGCGATCGTATTCGGATGGCGGTGACCGACCTGGCTGCGTTTTGCCGGAAGGGTCACGTCAATGGCTTCTCCTTTCAGCGACGCCTCCAGAGCGATCTGCTCCAGCTTTTTCTTCGACTCGTCCAGAGCCTCCTCAATCTGTGCGCGTGTCTCATTCACCAGCTTGCCAAATGCCGGACGTTCTTCCGGCGGCACATCCTTCATGCTCTTAAGAAGCGCGGTCAGCTCGCCTTTTTTGCCAAGGAAATTCACCCGCACGTCATTCAGGCGATCCAGCATATCCGCATCCTTGATCTGTGCAAGCGCGTCCTCTTTGATGGACTGTAATCTGTCTTTCATAATGTTCTTCCTTTCTACTGTTAATTTGTCGGACAGGATGGTGCCGCGCGAACCAATGCGGCTTCGGCCACAAATCTTTCTTACCCGGCTTTGCGTATGAAACGTAAAAAAAGCTCCATCCCAAAATAGGGACGAAGCCAATCTACTCCGTGGTACCACCCTGCTTCCCGCTTCTGTTTTTCATCCTTTTACAATACGGATTGCAAAAATTCTTTTCATTGCAAATCCTCACTGCCGCATCAAAACTCATGCAATATAGACGGAAAACAATAAAACGGACACTCGATATGCGTAACGTGCACTGACGCCATTTCCTACTATGTTCGCAGCAGTTCAGAACAGCGGTCGTCTGCGGCCTGCTACTCTGAATCGTTACCTGTGCTCAGCTAAGAAACAATTCAGAAACAGAACTCCGGTGTGAATTTCGCTCCCTGCCTGAACATAAGGATGTTTCCAACCGATGACACCCTCTCTCTGGATGAAGTCAGATCACTACTTTGCACCATCTTCGTTTTTCTCACTGAAACCCATTTTAACACAGGAAAACAGGTTGTCAAGGTATTATTTAAAAATCACGTTTCAATAAGTGTCCATAAATAAATTTTCTCTACGCTTTTCAATATTGTAGCGTTGATTTCAGTTGAAATATCTATGGTTATGTGATATATTTATGTTGCTGTCGACTCATTCCAGCAGGAAGGAGGTGACGCCATATGGTGGATTTAATCACCGCTTTTCTTGTTTCTGTCGGAGCAAGTGTAATCGGCAACTACATAAGCAAATGGCTGGGCAGAAATAAGTAGACAGCAACAGCCTAAAAGGATTAGCTCACCATAACGAGCAAGAACAGCCCAGAGGTCGGCCCCTCCAGGCTGTTCGTTTTTTTGCGCCATATGGAATCACCGCATTCCTTAGCTGCAAATATCATATACCCTACCTTGCAAAAAGTCAATTTAATTTTTAATTCTTTCTGACCTCCACACTACAAACGACTGCGGTGCAAGCAGGATCTCCTGCCCCTTCACTTCTCCGTTTCCGATCGCATAGAGCACCTTTTTTCCCGCATCCGCCTCGGCGACTGGTGCACTCACACGCTCTGTGGATGGGTTTAACGCCAGCAAAAGACTGCCTCGGCGGTACACAAACGGCAGCTTTCCGCTTTCCGCGTAAACCACTTCAAAATCCCCATCCGCCTGCAGATCTTCTTCCTCATGACGAAGACGAAGCAGGTCTTTTACTGTGGAAAGCAGCGAGTTCTTATCCGCTTCCTGCGCGGCTACACTGGGCGCTCCCTCGGCTGTGTCGACCGGCAGGTAAAGCGCGTCCGCCGGGCAGGTGGAGAATCCGGCATTTTTCCCATTGGTCCACTGCATCGGGGTGCGGGAACCGGTACGGCCGTAGCCGCCCTCTTTCGTCTTAAGCTCCAGATAGCGCATCCCGATCTCGTCGCCATAGTAAAGGAACGGAACACCTGGCATGGTGAAAAGAAACGCATATGCGATTTTCAATTCAGAGTCATCCAGGTTGTACTTCGGACGCTTTGTATCATGGTTGCAGGTGATCAGGCAGTAATAGCCATTCTCCCGGGTTGCTTCGTAGCGCGGCAGATATTCGTCCAGAAAACGCCGTATATCGCCGGAGCCGTCCTTTTTGAAGAAGCTGTGATCTTCTTCGCCACACTCATAATCCCGCAGCAGGGAGCTGTAGCCGTTCCCGCTCCAGTTCAGGTAAAAATCCATGTGGAATCCGCCCTGATTGATGGCCATCTCCGGACCATTCCATTCAGACACCATCGCTGCCTCCGGGTATTCCGCGTCGAGCATTTCCCGCACGTTTCTCCAGATCGCGCTGGTGCCGGATTTTTTCTCATCGTCGTTTTTCACGAGAGAGTTCGCCATATCCACACGGAAGCCGTCACAGCCGTGGTCCAGCCAGAAACGCATCACATCCTTCATGGCTTCACGCGTAGCGACACAGTCCGGGTGATCCACTGGCAGCTGCCATTCCTCCTCCGGATTCAAAAAGCCATAGTTGAGTGCGGGCTGGCTTTTAAAGAAATTCAGCACGTATACACCATCCCGCTCTGTCTCACCGCCGATATAGAGAAAGCCTTTTGCCGGCTGGAAGGCCGCGTTTGTCCAGATATAGCGGTTTGAATACTCATTTTTCTCCGCCTTCTGGCTTTCCAGGAACCACGGATGCTCCTCTGAGGTGTGCCCCGGCACGAGATCCAGCAGGACATGGATGCCCCTCCTGTGCGCCTCGCCGAAAAGGCGATAGAGGTCACTGTTCGTCCCATATCGGGGCGCGACCTTTTTATAATCCCGCACATCATAGCCCGCGTCGTGAAAAGGCGAGTCAAAGCAGGGATTAATCCACAGGGCATTGCACCCTAAGCCTTTTATGTAATCCAGTTTTTCAATAATTCCGTTGAAATCCCCGATTCCGTCTCCATTCGTATCATAAAATGACTGCGGGTAGATCTCATAAAATACGGCATCTTTTAACCACTTTGGCATCTTCTGTCCTCCTGTGTGTGATCGTAATCTGAACATAAAGCTGATCGGAAGCTGCGGCAGCGTAACTGTGAAGGTACGGAACAGTTATGCGGCAGCAAATTCTGGTAAAGATATTATACTATATGTACTAAAAATGGAAGAATTATTTTTTCCACGGCACATCCGGAGCAAACAGTGCCGGCGCGGCCCGATAATGGTTGAG
>JAJPXU010000142.1 GCA_021205305.1 Lachnospiraceae bacterium | reverse complement strand
ATAATTGGCTATCCGTTATAAATCAATACCGCGATTCTAAACATTTTGTGAAAAAATTGTTTGAAATGACGAAATTCAAAACAATACCGTCCAAAAAACCCCCGCTGCGCAGACTGGAATTATTTGAAAAAAGAATAGCTTTTCCTTGGAGGAGGTTGTATAATGGAAATTGCTATAACGACTTACGTCGTTTACTATAAAGTACAATCGAGTAGGAGGCGACTTGTCGACTCCTACTTGCAATTATTTATCAGGAGGACAGCATGTCAGTAAAATACGTTTTCGTCACAGGCGGCGTCGTTTCCGGACTTGGAAAGGGCATTACCGCAGCGTCTCTCGGCCGACTTTTAAAAGCCAGAGGCTACAAGGTCACCATGCAGAAACTAGATCCCTATATCAATATCGACCCAGGCACGATGAACCCGATCCAGCACGGGGAAGTATTTGTCACCGACGATGGTGCAGAGACTGACCTTGACCTGGGACACTACGAGCGTTTTATCGACGAGAGTCTGAATAAAAATTCCAATGTGACAACCGGAAAAATCTACTGGACCGTTCTTCAGAAAGAACGCCGCGGAGACTACGGCGGCGGTACGGTGCAGGTGATTCCGCATATCACGAATGAAATCAAGAGCCGCTTTTTCCGCGATTTCACAACTGACGAGACACAGATCGCGATCATCGAAGTCGGCGGCACGGTCGGCGATATCGAAAGCCAGCCGTTTCTGGAAGCGATTCGTCAGTTCCAGCACGAGATTGGCCATGAGAATGCCATCCTGATCCACGTTACACTTATTCCATACCTGCATGCTTCCGGCGAGATGAAGACCAAGCCAACACAGGCCAGTGTCAAAGAGCTGCAGAGCATGGGCATCTGGCCGGATGTCATCGTCTGCCGTTCCGAACACCCGCTGGATAAGCAGATCAAAGACAAGATTGCATTGTTCTGCAATGTGCCGAGCACCCATGTCCTTCAGAACCTGGACGTAGAGTATCTCTATGAAGCACCGCTGGCAATGGAGGAAGAAAACCTGGCGCAGGTAGCCTGTGAATGCCTGCATCTTGATTGTCCAAAGCCAGATCTGACCGACTGGAAAGAGATGGTCAACGCCCTGCGCACACCGACACATAAGGTAGAGATCGCACTGGTAGGCAAATACATTCAGCTTCACGACGCGTACATCAGCGTAGTGGAAGCGCTCAAGCACGGCGGCATCGCGACCCGCGCGATCGTCAACATCCGCTGGATCAATTCCGAAGATGTCACACGGGAAAACGCAGCCGAACTGCTTGCCGATGTAGACGGCATCCTGGTGCCGGGCGGCTTCGGCGACCGCGGCATTGAAGGAAAGATTGAAGCCATCCGCTACGCCCGTATGAACAACATCCCATACCTCGGTCTTTGTCTCGGCCTGCAGCTGGCGATTGTAGAGTACGCACGCAACGTGATCGGTCTGGAAGGTGCACACAGCATTGAGCTGGATCCGCAGACAAAATATCCGGTCATTGCCCTGATGCCGGATCAGAATGGCGTCGAGGACATCGGCGGCACTCTGCGTCTCGGCTCCTACCCCTGCATGCTGGATAAAACGACAAAAGCCTATGAACTCTACGGCGAAGAGGAAATCCATGAGCGCCACCGTCACCGCTACGAAGTCAACAATGACTTCCGCCAGATCCTTGAGCAGAATGGCATGACGCTCTCCGGCCTCTCCCCGGACCGCCGCATTGTCGAGATGATTGAGTTGAAAAATCATCCATTCTTCCTCGCGACGCAGGCGCATCCGGAATTCAAGTCCCGCCCGAACCGCCCGCATCCGTTGTTCCGCGGATTTGTGGAAGCAGCAAGCGAGTATAGTACCAGAAAAGCTGAAAACTGATATGTACTTTTATCAGAATAGGGACTCAAAAATAGAAAACATCGAATCAGATTATAATTTTCACATTGAAAAAGCAGCCGCTCCGGCTGCTTTTTCTTCGTTATATAAGTACTAATCATCTTGAGTGTTAGCTGTTCATTTTCCTATATCGGGTATAGGCAAATTCCGTTATCTATCTTCTTTAAATGTCCCCAATCAAGCAGGAAGATTTTTCTTTTATTCGCCTCACAGACAGAAACGAAGTATAGAAGCGCAGACAGCGTCCGGCTCTAGCTGAAAATCTTCCATCATGCGACCGTCCGCATCAAAAACTCCCGAATGACGCTGCGCACCTCTTCACTCCAGAAATTCCCCTCATGTACACCGCCATCAATCTGATATGCCTCCGCCGAAACACCGCAATCCAGCAGCTTATGATAGAAATCTACCATTTCTGAAAAGCGCACCACTGGATCCGCATCTCCGTGAAGGAGCAAAAATGGCGGATACTTCACGTCCTTATGTATATGGCAAATGGGGCTCATCTCACAGATTCTTTCCTGCCATTTTTCCGAGTCTGGGCCATACAGTCCGCCAAGCATAGCCGGCATCGTCGGATCTTCCTTATACTGATCCACGATATCCCGCATATCGGTCGGCCCAAAACAGCTTACTACCGCACAAACTGCGTCAGAATATCCCACATACTCAGATGTTTCATAGCGTGGATCCCCTGCGGTCAATCCCACCAGAAGCGCCGTATTTCCCCCCCGAAGAAGTACCCCAGATCGCCACACGCTCCGGATCAATGCAATACTGATCCGCATTTTTTCGCAGATAGCGAATCGCACATTTGACATCCTGCAGATAGGTCGGGAACGGATACCCGCTCTGGTAATTGCGGTGCCCGACCGTAGCAACCACAAAGCCTTCCCTTGCGTACGCAGAAAGCTGCGGTATCTCATTTTCCCGATCCGGCGTCGTCCAGGCGCTCCCCTGGACAAACACGATCAGGGGATATCTCTTCAATGAAAGCTCAGGCTCCCTCACACTCCATGGAAGCAGCAAATCCAGTGTCAGTTCCTCACCGGATTCCGTGGAATAAACAATGCCGCTTTTCAAAAAAGCCATTCCTTCTAAGGAAGGATTGTTTTTCAGATGGTGTATTTCCGGATAATGATTCATGTTGTTTTCTCCTCTTTTCCATTTTCCCATGCTTTATACCAGCATACATGTATTTTATAGTAAACGACATAAGTCGTTTTACCTTCATAAAGTCTAAAACGCTATAGTTTTTTCTTAAACGTAATATAATAGCAATTCATCTCAAACTCTGTGCATTCTCTTTTGTCTTCAGGGAGACATCGCAATAATTTCGATCTTACTTCCGGGTCATTTAATTCTTCCCGTAAAGAATCCTGTATTCCATTTATTTCCATAAACTTTTTGACCTCAACCATTGCCCTGTCAAGTTTTCTTTTTTCGACAAGAAAATCCATATTATAGCGCGTTTCCGTTTCCCATTCGCTCAACATTTCCGCATGATCGTCCAGCCATTCCGTCACAATCAGATTAGCTCCGTTATTAGAAATCATTGCGATCGATTTACTGATTTTATGAGAATACGGCACTGTCACACCCACACATTCCAAAGCACCTTTTAAAACCTTTTCCACCGCCTGCTGTAAATGATATGCAGCATTATTTAAAATCATCTCATCATTCATCTGCGCCCGCCATACCATTTCTGCCGTTCGGTAATCCATCCTGGCACTCCGAAATAATCGAATATCACACATAAAATCACCTCTTTTCATACAAAGTAAAACGACTTACGTCGTTTACTATAATTAAGCAGAAATCCTTCTACCTTTCAAACAACAATAATCCAGTTCTGTCAATTTCCTGATACAGTCTGGAATCCGACGGCAAACTTGAACTCACATCCACCTCACAATCCACTTCAGGGAAATTTTCAATATTCTAATCTTTATCATATTTTTCTATATAAAGGTCAATATCACTGTAGCTGTTGCACCGAAATTCCAGTGAGCTTCCAAATAATACCAGTTTACGAATATTATCATCTTTTTTCAAAGCGGAGATAAGCGTATCAACTCTTTTTTGCATAAGCGGGTGAACACGATTTGCATTTAAAAAAGAAACCCCATCCGTTACCGGGAAATCCCACATATTATTAAAATTGTTCATTCTGAAACCGCCCTCCTTATGCGCCCATATGCATATTTATTACAATTCAGAACAGCCGAACACAGATCTGCTCTCCGCCTTTGAACTATTACGCATATTTTAACATACTTTATTCCGCATGAACATTGTTTCTTCACATTGTATCATACAAAGGCCGTATCCGCTCATAAATCTGCGCGAAGTCCACCTCACATTCTCCCTGATAAATCCCTAAAGGCACTTTATCCTCAAATTCATAGATTCTGGGGAAATCGCTCTTTTCAAACTCATAAACAAAAATTCTCTTTTTATCCGGATCTACAATCCAGTATTCGCGCACCCCTGCGTTTTTGTATTTTACCAGCTTCAGTCTGCGATCTCTGGAAGATGTCGATTTTGATAAAACCTCCACTACCATGTCTGGAGCTCCAAACACACGTCCTTTTCGGAATTTCGTCGGATCACAAAGAATTAATACATCCGGCTGGACAACCGTCCTGTCATCACAATCCAGCTGGACATCCACCGGAGCGGCTAACACAAAACAGGAACCATGCTTTCTGTCAATATACTCTAAAAAATAACTGCCGACTCGCAGGGCAATCACCTGATGAATATAGTTCGGTGCCGCCATATCGTAAATCACACCATCAATCAGCTCCACGCGCTGGTCATCCGGCAATGCCAGGTAGTCATCCAACGTGTACTCGCCCTGCCGCTTTACTTTCGCATATTCTGCCAGCGCTTCTGAGACAAAACATGGCTCGCTTTCCTCGAAAGAATACTCCTTTACGCCGTTCTTCTTATCCGTCATGCAAAATCCTCCTCTTTCCGTTTTTCATACCCTGCATCTGCATCCCCAAATGAAAAAACTACTTCCATGGAATATTATTCATTATACTATTTTTATCTCACATTTTCAACTATTTTCTCTTATTATTTATGTTGTATTTGCAAATACATTCTTATACTTCGCTCACCAAGATTCCGGCTTATTTTCAAATCATACTACATTCATCTCATCCTGAGATAATCACTGAATATTTCTGCCAGCTACAGCAAAAAACAGTTGACGATTCGAACCTTTTCGTTGTATGATAAGAAAAGATCAAACAAAGGCGTTTTGCATACTTGCATTGCGCCTTTTTTGCGCACTGCCGTATAAAGAGAGTTTTCTGCAAAGCATGCAACCCTTTCGAATGACCGGGCGGATTTCTGCCTGATCGGATAGGAGAACTACTCTTTTCCCTATCCGCCGCTGTGCCAGAAGGGTGTGGCGTTTATCCTGTCCGAAAGACAAAGATGCTACACAGCAAAAACATAACAAGTATTTCAGGAAAGAGAGGGGTTTTTATGCAGGAGATGGATCTTTACCGCCACACTGACACCGTCAATGAACTGCTGGCGCGGTACGGCGTAAAATTCGGTATTTACAAAAACAACGAATTCAAAGAACAGCTATTTCCGTTTGACGCGATCCCGCGCGTGATCGAAGCAGAGGAATTCACGTATCTGGAAAAGGGCTTAAAACAGCGTGTCATGGCGCTGAACCTGTTCATCAAAGATATTTACAGTGAGAAAAAAATCATCCGGGACAAGATTGTACCGGAAGAGTTTATTTATGCGTCAAGCGGGTATCTGGCGCAGTGCGAGGGCGTTATGCCGCCGAAGGGTGTCTATGCGCACATTGCGGGAATTGACCTGGTACAGGGCAAGGATAAGGAATGGTACATACTCGAGGATAACCTGCGTGTGCCGTCGGGCGCTTCCTATCCGATGATCGCTCGGGAACTCTGCCGCAGAAGCAGCCCGCTGACCTTCCAGCAGACACATATCGCGGACAACCGCAATTACGCGGAGCTGCTGCGCCGGACGATGGATTATGTCAATACCGGCGGCCATACTGTTATCCTGACACCGGGCCGTTACAATTCCGCATATTTTGAGCATTCCTATCTGGCGGAAAAGACAGGGGCGCATCTCGTCACCGGCAGTGAGCTGCTTGTGGAAAATGACCATCTGTATTTCATCGATTATTCCGGGCGCAAGGAACCGGTCGGCGCAGTATACCGCCGTATCTCGGACGAGTACCTGGATCCGATGAATTTCTACGAGGGATCACTGATCGGCATTCCGCACCTGTACGATATTTTCCGCAAGGGCAATGTTGCGCTGCTGAACGCACCAGGCAACGGCGTAGCAGATGACAAGGGCATTTACTACTTCGTGCCAAAGATGATCAAATATTACCTCGGCGAGGAGCCGATCCTGCACAATGCGCCGACCTACCTGCCTTTATATAAGGAAGACATGGATTACGTTCTGGAGCATTTTGACGACCTGGTGCTCAAGGATGTTGCGGAAGCCGGCGGCTATGGCGTACAGTTCGGCAACAAGATGACAAAACAGGAAAAAGAAGACTTCATTGCGCTTCTGAAACGGGAGCCGCGGCGCTTTATCGCGCAGGAAGTCATTGATTTCCTTGATATTGATATTTTTGAAAACGGAGAATGCGTACCGCGTAAAGCGGACCTGCGCGCATTCGTACTGATGGCGGATGAACCGCTGGTATGGAAGAGCGGACTGACCCGCTTCTCCCGCAACCCGGATTCATTCATCGTCAACTCATCTCAGGGAGGAGGATTTAAAGACACATGGGTATTATCTCAGTAGAAAACACAGACCGCCTGTTCTGGCTCGGGCGGTACAGCGAGCGCGTCTATACTACCATCAAACTGTTCGCGGAAAGCTTCGACACTATGATCGATATTGATGAAATGGGCAGCCTGGACGGCTTTTGCAAAAAACTGGAAATTCCGAACATCTACACATCCGGAGAGGATTTTGTCGGCCGTTATTGCTTCGATCCGGAGGATCCGAACTCCATCTACTCCAACCTGACCCGCGCCTACGACAACTGTATCGTACTGCGCGAGGAAATTGGCAGCGACACCATTTCCTACATCCAGCTTGCGATGTACGAAATGAACAAGGCAAGACTTTCCCCATCGCCGCTGATTGAGCTGCAGCACGTACTCGATGACATTCTCGCATTCTGGGGCATCGTAGACGACGAAATTGACAGTGAAAACGTCCGCAACATCATCAAGGTCGGCAAGCGCGTAGAGCGTCTTGATCTGTACGCGCGCCTGCATATGTCCCGTGAGGAGCTCAAGCGCGAGGTAGACCGGCTTTCCGGCCGAATCTGGCGCACCTGCCTGAAATACCGGCAGTCTTACCTTGACGAGCTGAGCCGGCTTGTCGACGCCCCGCGGATTGATTACATCACAATTGTGCAGAAGACGGAAGCGCTTCTGGAGGAATAATAATTCCTTATGACTCTGACTGCCTGGCACATCGCAAGGTCAAATGCCCAGATGCTGCTATCAAGGTATTTGACCTCGTGGGAATAACTTATTCTGAACAGCAGACCGCCTGCAATGCAGGCTATATGCCGCTAACATAAAACTGACTCCGGAGGATTCGCGCATGAAAGATCTGCTCTTTGAGTACGACATGCACCTGGATTTTGCACCGCCGGTCGAAGAACACCGCTTTACCCTGAAATGCATCCCTTTGACAGACGAACGACAATTGATTAATCGACTCGACGTGGAGGTATACCCGAAGGAGTTTTTGTCTACTGATAAAGACTCCTTTGGCAACTACAGCATTTACGGCTACACAAAGGGAAAACATGACCGGTTTTTCGCCCGCGTCCGCGGGCAGGCGCGCACCGGGCTCGCGCCATACCTGACTGCGAAGGAAGAGCATCAGGTCGGACTGTTTAAATATCAGACCGACTATACCAGGCCTGGACCTGCGATTTTGAAATTCGCCAAACAATTTGAAAGCGCTGCGGAAAAATACCAGAAATCGGGTGACGAAAATCAACCCCGCTTCCCTGAACGGGAAATTACTTCTACAAGCAATGCGACAGCCATATTCGATTTTGCCATCACACTCATGCACGGCCTTTACGAGAATTTTTCTTATGTGCAGGGTGTTACGGACGTCCGCACCACCGCAGAAGAGGCGATGGCGCTCGGCAGAGGCGTCTGCCAGGATTATTCCCACATCCTGCTCTCGCTGTGCCGGATCTGGAGAATTCCCTGCCGCTATGTGGTCGGCATGCTGATCGGCGAAGGCCTGAGCCACGCCTGGGTCGAAGTCTACAGCGGCGGCCGCTGGTACGCGCTCGACCCGACAAATAACCTGATTGTCGACGACCAGCACATCAAAATCTCCGCCGGCCGAGATTACCACGACTGCATCGTCAGCCAGGGCGTCTTTGTAGGACGCACCACACAGACACAGACGGTCGCGGTGCGGGTGAAAGAAATGAACCCGTAATTATATTATCATAATATCCCAAATAAACCGTTATGTAAGCATAGTTTATAAAGAATATACGTAACAGTTCAGAACAGCATCGAAATGAAAAGACAGGTGCTGAGCGCCAGTG
>JAJPXU010000091.1 GCA_021205305.1 Lachnospiraceae bacterium | reverse complement strand
TAGGACTTTCACCTACTTGTATTTCAAGCGCCGAACTGGCGCACCCTTTCTGATTCGATTATGAGCCTATTGTATAATGTTTCTCCCGTTCCTGCTCCGAAAAAATTGCTTAGATTTTCTCATATTTTGCTTTACCTGCAGACGCAGATCAGCAAAACGTAAACCAGTGAAAATCAAACTGACAGCCCGGCAGGAAAACAAAGCTTATCTTCTTTTTCCCCCGGATCGGCCCGACCGCAAAGGTCTGTTCACTCTGACCGCCCGCATATTCCAGGACAAAACGCTCTCCAGTTCCCTCTTCCGCCGCTGCCTCATCCGAATCTGCCGTTTCCACGCGCAGAACGATGCTGTTTTTCTCAAGCGGAGTCATTCCTGCAATCGTAATCTGACCAGCACCCGTTTCGCCAAAATCCATCTCGCCAAATTCCAGCGTGACATTGTTGCCAATTCCGCGCACCCATTCGCCATCCCGCGTAAAGCAATCGCCATAGACGCTTACACAGTCCAAAGCGTTCTGCCGCTCATACGCACGGATCTGGCGGGCAAAGGAAAAGCCTTTGATGTGAACCTTTTCATGCAGGACAAAGCACAGGCTTGTCACGCCCCGCAGATGCCGGTTCAGACGATAGGTTTCCGCCTGATAGGTATTCCAGATCGACGGTTTCTGATAAATGACGTCCCCGACCAGTTCTGCGCCCGGCTCCCCTGGCATCCCTTCGTAAATCTGGATCCGGTGCGGTTCCCCTTCCAGGGCAAAAACCGGCAGCGTGATCTCGTTTGAGCCTTCCGGCCCAAAATCGATGCCATGATACCCCACCTGTGTCTCCCCGTCACGCCCGGTCGCCACGCCGTGCTCATTTCCATTTCCCGGCTCGCCCCGGCTGTAATCATAGAGACCGCCCGAGATAAAACCATACGGATCCAGGAAAGCAGTCCCCAGGCCTTCAGCGGTAAACTCCAGCTGAGAAATCATGCGCACGCTTTCTTTCCCACTATTCGATGTACAGCGCAGGCGGAATTTCCCATCGCTCTTCGCCTGAACCAGGACACACGCGTCCGCTGTTTTCAGTTCTGGTTTTTCCTTAAGCAGCTCATCCGAAAGCTCCAGCGGCTCCAGTACGGCAAGCGGCAGCGGAATCCCGGAATCATCTACCACACTCCAGGCAAGCGACCGGTCCGTCGCAGACGCAGGGCAGATTGTCGCGGTCACAATCGTCTCCGGATGCTCCTTCGTGAGACGAATCCCGTCCAGGCTTTTCAGGCGGATCGCGCGCACAGGGATATCCTCTTGGCTTTCCTCCTTACCGGCATCGTTCGTCTGCCACTGGCAGGCGGGTATCGCCTCCTCCCTCGCGTCTACGCTTCTGCACTCCGTTTCGGTCCGTACTAAACGATCTTCCACTGAGCGATCAGCTCCGTCAGCCGCTTGCGGCGTCCATTTCGAACACGCTTCGCGTGGATCTGCCAGATAAGCAAGAGGACTGCTGCCTGGTTCGAGCGTTCCCTCTGCCACAGGCACCGTCAGCACCGCCGCAGAAAGCCCCGGCGACGTGACGGTTACCACCAGTTCACCGGGTTCTGTACCGGTCTTCGCCACCATGAGAAGTTTCCCGCTAAAAAGCCTGCGGCTGCCGCTTTTGTAGCTATCCCGGTCCGTGCTGTCCCCATTGTCCGTGCCGACCAGCGCGCCCGCGCCCGTCACAGAAATCTGCACCCGGTTTACCGCGTTTTCCACCGGATTTCCATCCGCGTCTTCCATTGTAATTTCCACAAAGAGCAGGTCGTTTCCGTTCGCTGTGAGTTCCTTTGACGGTGCAGCGGCGTCCATTTCAAGTACGCTTCGCGTGAGACGCCGCGGCATGGATGGCGTCAGAACGATCTTGGCGGCATCGCCAAAAGACCGGTGCGCCTCTTCCGCAATCACGTTTTCTTTTTCGTCATATGCTTTCGCGCGAATCTCTCCCGCCTGGTACAGGACGCGCCAGGTCGCGGAAATATGGCGCTCATCCAGAATCTTCTTTCCCTGGCTCTCTCCATTCAAAAACAGCTCCACCGCCGGCGCGTTGGAGTAAACGCGCACATCAATCTCCTGCCCTTCGTTGTAATCCCAGTAAGGAAACAGGTGCACCATCGGATTTTTCCGGTAATCCGTCCACGCCGCCTGATAGCAGTAATAAGAATCCTTCGGGAAGCCTGCCGTATCCACCTGTCCAAAGTAAGAATTTTTCGTGTGATAAGGCGTCGGTTCTCCGATATAATCAAATCCGGACCACAGAAACTGCCCGCAGGAAAACGGGTGGTCCCACTCCGCCGCAATACAGTCTTCATGCGACTTCGCGCCCCAGCTCGTCGTCGAGTTTCCGAGCGAGGAACACTGCTCGTCCTCATCTGCCAGCACCGATTTCGTATAAGGGAAATGATAAATTCCACGGCTCTGCACCACTGAACCGGTCTCACTGCCGTAAATCACCCAGTCCGGGTGTTTCTCATGGTGTTCGTCATAATAATTTGCTCCATAATTATAGCCCGCCAGCTTCACAATATCCGCGCACTTCTGCGCGTTCTCCCACGGCATATAGTTCGAGCCAATCGTTGGGCGTGCATTCCCAAGCGGGTCATGCTTCGCCACCTCTGCAAGCAGTCGGCGCGTCCACTCCTGGCCTTTTTCACTGGCGTGCGTATCATGAATCTCATTTCCAATGCTCCACATAATCACACTCGGCCGGTTGCGGTCCCGCCGAATCCAGCTCGCCACATCCGCTGGATACCATTCCGGGAAAAACCGCGCGTAATCGTAAGGCGTCTTCGGCGATTCCCACATATCAAACGCCTCCGACACCACCAGAATCCCCAGCTGGTCCGTCAGCTCCATCAGCCCTGCGGCCGGCATATTGTGGGAAAGACGGATCGCGTTGGTTCCCATCTCCTTCAGAATCCGCAGCTTCCGCTCCATCGCCTGTGGGTGGAACGCGCTGCCCAGACAGCCAAGGTCATGATGGTCACAGACCCCGTTCAGCTTCACCTTTCTGCCATTTAAAAGGAAGCCCTCCTCTGGAAGAAACTCCGTCGTGCGGAATCCCACCATCTGCTCTTCGCTCTGAATCACCTCACCGCACCTGGTTAACTCCACACGCAGACGGTAAAGGTACGGGTTCTCAATATCCCAGCGCACCGGGTTAGACAGCTGGCCATAAAATTGGTACAAAAAATGCGTCTCACATCTTCTGCCATAAGCGCTGCCGCACTGGATCTCGCCGCGCGATATGCCGCAGTCTGATTCCTCCTCTTGCTGAGGTTCTCCCTGTCCGGACAAGACAGCAGTGCCGTCCGCATCCAAAAGAGTAAAATGCACATTGAAATCACCGCACGATAAATCACGTCCGGACACTTCCACCTGAAGCCAAACCTCCCAGATATCCCGATTCCTGCCATCCAGGTTCGTTGCCGAATTGAGAGTTTCTTCATTTTTCCTATCCGCCGATAAAGCAATCATTTCCTGATCCGCCGCAGAATGGGCAGCATGAAAATAGACCCCATCCGCCGCCAGATACTGCTCGTGCGTCGTGCGCAGCCACACATTGCGGTAAATGCCCGCGCCGGAATACCAACGGCTGTTCGGATTGCGGAAATCCACCGTCACCAGCAGTTCATTCTCCCCATCCTTCAGCTTGTCCGTAATCTCAAACTCAAACGCAGAATAGCCGTACTTCCACTCCCAGACCTGCTCTCCATTCAGGTAATAACGGCTGTCCATATATACGCCGTCAAAGCGCAGGAACACCCGCTCATCCGGCTGCCTCTTCCATGAAAACAACTTCCGGTAACGGCCGAGGACATCCTCGTAAAAAGTCTCCGTGCCGTAAATCGCCCAGTCATGGGGCAAACCTACAGGAGAAAATGCTTCTTCGTTTTTGGAAAATTCCCAGTTGTCATTGAATAATCGCATTCCGTTGATTCCTCCAGTTTATCTGTTCTATTTCTTCCTTGTGGGTAACAGTTACCCTTGTGATAAAATTGTTAGCGTTCCCTCAGATTGCTACCTGTTTTACCACAATTTCCTTATACCGCAGGTACCCCTCCTGTTCCATCCGCACAGTCAGACTTCCCTTTTCATCCTTTATGAATTGATAAAGATTATATTCCCCGCGCTGATATGCGTAATCTTCCCCATTATCCTGAAAATGCGTGTATTCGGCTGCGCCAGGAGTGGTCAAAAGAATCAGCTTATCATATGGCTTTTCCCCCACATACGCCACCGGCTCATAAGTCGGAATGATACTTCCGGCTTTGATAAACAGCGGGCAGACATCCAGCGGGGCGTCACCGCAGATATACTGCCGCCCTTCATAAGCTTTGCCGCTCCAGTAATCATACCAGACTCCTTCCGGCAGGTAGACCATCTTTACCACCGCCCCTGGCTCGACCACCGGAGCAACCAGCAGATTTTCCCCTACCAGAAATTCGGTGTTCAGATTGTATGTATTCGGGTCGTCCTCATAATGGAGAACCAGCGGCCGCATAACAGGCAGCCCGCTTTGCTCTCCCTGATAAAACAGGTCATATATATATGGAAGAAACTCATATCTCAGCGTTACGTATTTTCGGTAAATCGCGGTGATTTTCTCTCCAAACTGCCAGGGTTCCTGTCTTCTGGTGCTTTTTGCGGAGTGATTGCGGAACAGCGGAGAAAAGCAGGCCGCCTCCACCCAGCGCGCCAGCAGCTCCGGCGTCGCATCCTCTCCAAAGCCGCCGATATCCGTCCCGGCAAAAGCAAACCCGCTCATGCCCAGATTGCAAAGCTGCGGAATCATCATCTGCAAATGCGACCATAAGCTCTGGTTGTCTCCGGTCCACACCGTCGAATATTTCTGCGTCCCGGCATAGCAGGCGCGTGTGATCACAAACGGCCGACGATCACTGTATTTTCGCAGCCCATCAAACGCCGCTTTGCTCATGCAGTGTCCATAGAGGTTGTGCATCTCCGCATGATCTGTGGTTCGTTCTTCATTGGAAAAGACCACATCCGCGGGAAGCTGCCCGCGAAAGCTTGCCGGCTCATTCATGTCATTCCAGATTCCGGCCACGCCCAGATCCAGCAGGAACTTTTCATGCTCACCCCACCAGCCGCGCACCTCCCTGCGGCCAAAGTCCGGATACACGGCATCCCCCGGCCACACCTCATTGACATAAATCTCTCCATCCGTATCTAACGCAAAGAACCCCTGCTCCTTGCCCTCTTCGTACATAAAATAGCCGTCTTCTTTTTTCACCCCGGGGTCCAGAATCATTACCACCTTAAAGCCATCTTCCCCAAGTGTTTTCACAACAGCACCGGGAGCCCCCATCGCCCCTTCATCCCAGGTAAACACCTTAAAATGATCCATATAATCAATATCAAAATGAATCACATCACAGGGAATCTCTTCCTCGCGATACTTTCTGGCCACTTCCAGAAAGTCCTCCGCGCAATCATATCCCCAGCGTGACTGCTGATGGCCGAGCGTCCAGAGCTGCGGCAGCGGCGTCCGTCCGGTCAGCCAGGTATAGTTCCGGATGACAGAAGCAATACTTCCCCCGCCAATGATATAGAAATCCAGATTCCCGTCGTCCGCACCGTAAAAGAAATAATCCGGATTCTCCTTGCCCAGATCAAAATAGCTGTGATAGGAATTGTCAAAAAACAGCCCGCAGGAAAACTCTTTCCGCTTACAGATCAAAAACGGAATACTCTTATACAGCGCATGAAACTGCTCCGTGTGCGCCTGCGGATTATCCGTATTCCAGTTTTCATATTCGTAGTCCCGTTTATTCAAAAACCCGGTTTTATCGCCCAGACCATAAAAGCAGTCCTCCTCTTCCAGTCTGCAAACAAGCTGCACCGGGTAGTTTTCCTTTCTCATATGGGAAACGTCGTGCCCTTCCGCCTCGATCAGCTGCAGCTGCCGCTCACTCAAAGCATTGGAAATCGTGCGTTCCCCGTCCCACGTCCGCAGAAGCTCCCGGCCCTGTTCATCCGTCACGCAGATATACAGATCCTCACCAAGCTCCAGGCGGAGCGCGTACGTCGGAGTATTGCTCTCCTTGGCCATTTGCGCACCAACGATCCCTTCTTTCTCCTCGGTTTGTCGGCCGCCCATGGCGTCCATATTGAGTATGCTTTGCGTAAGATACCGCGCCTTTACACTGTTATTATTCTCAGCCCCTTGCGCCTCCGTGCAAATAACGATCTTCCCGGCTTCCCGCTTTGCCGCAAACGTGACCGGCATTGCCTTTTCACCTTCAATCGCCTGCGATTTCTGCTCCTGCCTTTTAATCGGTACAAACACACGGATCACTTCCGGTGTAAGAATCGTTACCACAATTTCCTGATTTTCAAAATGAGCCAAAACCCGGTTCCCATCCACTTCAAAAGTGCGTAGACTCCCTGTCTTCATACGGTTCATCCTTTCGTGCGTTTTATCTGCTTCTTTCAAATACCGAATAGCTGCAGGTCACACCATGACCATCTTTACCCTATTTCAATCACTATAGGTCTGACCAGTAATATCGAAATACGTAACTATTCTGAACAGCAGGCCGTTCTGAACTGTTACGAATATACTACTTCCCGTGGGGCGGGTCAACCGGATTTTCTGCTTTTTTCAAACGTTCCCTTGCCCTCTTCTTTTCCAGAAACCTGAATGTTGTTGCTTCGTGAAAATAAACATAGACAGCTATGGACACCCTCTTATTGGCAAACTTTCCAATACACGAAAAATAATCCCTTCCTTCGGCCTGAATACAACAATGACATCATTTGGATTCATCATTCGAAACAAATAGACCAGCAGGAACAAAAGAATGATAGCTATCACCGCCATATGATACAGCTTTGTTGGGATGCGTTTTCGTAATAAAAAAAGTACAATTACCAGAATCGGCATCCAAAACAGGGGATGAAAGGAAAACGCTGAAGAGAAATCTAGCCGCAGTACGGAAAGCCATGCCCTTGACATACCACACCCCGCGCAGGATATACCCGTTACAAAAAGGATAGGACATGTAATGCCTATCCCCTCCAGGAAAAGGTAAAAAACGATTATTGTGACAATTGCCGCCACATCACTTTTTCTGTCTTGAAAAGCTCTGTAAAACCTACAAATGATATTTTTCATTATATGCCCTGGCCAGTTTATTCATGTTTTTGATGATGATATGCAACGCGATAAACGGTCCCACAAAGCAAAGCAGGACGCCTGGAAAATTCCAGAGAATATAGGTTGTTCCGGATTCCTCTATTGTTACGCCATACCGGGGTGCGTTGAAAGCCATACGATCCACAAAAGACGCCCCCCAATACGAAGAATAAACGCCGCAGCTGACAATCGACAAACCAATATAGCCTAGCAATCCTTTTGTTGTCCTGCCGTCTTCCTTACAGATCACATTGAGATCTTCTGCGGTAGAATGGATAAAATAGAAACCATAAATTCCGCAGGTAAGAATCGTGAAGACGATATACAGTACCAGACTCCGATCCTCTTTCAGTCGTTCACGAGGAATATATCCAAAATTCGAATCCGGTGCCCCTGCCGGAGCATAATATACTTCCCGCCCCGGCGTTTGTTGATTCGACGTACCTGAATTTGCCCCCATCTGTTCATGTCCCTGGAAGCCGTCCTGACCATAGGGCGTGGTTCCACCCTGACCATACGGCGCGAAACCGCCCTGTCCATAAGAAGTGGAATTTGTGTGAGCCATATCGGCGTATGTCTGTGACTCTGCATCAGCGTTCATTCCACGGTTCGTCTGAAATCCAGCATTTTCAGACGTCTGTGTTTTTCCGGCGCCAGAGCTGTTCTCTTTCCGTCTCTTTTGAAAAAGCCTTTCGACCGCTTTCCGCACAGTCTCCTCGACATCCCGCATCACCGAGGAAAAGCCGTCTTTCGTCGCTTTCACGACTATTCTACATCCCCCCAGATAAAGGAGTGCAAATAAAACACCTTCCGTTAACGCCGCGCAAAGGATCACTTTCGAAAGCTGTAGCAGAAAATTAGAAATCCGCAAATATAAATGGTAACCGGAAAGAGCGTATCCAATCACAGTCAGGGGAATCACTATCACTGCAACCAGGATTCGAAGAACTGCCGAAGCTGCTGTGAACAGATAGAGCTGCCCTCTATTGTCTCCGCAATCTTCAGATGCGCCAAGCGCAAATAAAAGTAATGCAATCGTGCATATAATACAGGCAGCAATGGTAAGCAATATAGCGATCACATTTGTGAACGTCAGTATTCTCGGCCACCGGATGAGATAAACGATGTTCGAAACCAGGCTGGGAATTCTCTGTAATCCCCGGACAAAATACAAAATCCCGCAGACTGCTGCCACCACTTTCGCAATGATTCCCAGTGTTCTCGACCTTTCGTCTGTCTGATTCCATGCCGAATCTCCGGCTTCCTCCAGTGGAGCGCCGCAAAAAGAACACCAATGACTCCCAGCCCTGTTCTGATTTCCACATCTTTTACAAATCATAACTCTCTCCTTCCTCATACAGTAATTCAAGCAAATATCTGTCAAAACTGGCTGACTGCATTTTTCTCTGCTTTCTCATAAAGCTCCGCAATATCCTCCAGCTTCGTACCCAGTGTCTTGCACAGCCGCTTTTTTCTCAGCATATTTGCTTTGCAGGTATTCAGCTTGAAGATATGGCTGACATAGATGGAATCCAGTTTCCCTGAAACATCGGCTACACGTTCTGACAGGGAATCCAGTTTTTCGCTGACGCTGTCAAACGCTTCCGTCAGCGTTTTCAGATTCGTCGGCATCACGCTGAAGCTGCCGGTGATGCTTGCGATCTCCCTGTCAGAACCATCTGAAACAACTGTGATAGAATCCAGGTCTGAGTTGATCGTCTGAAGCATACTTAAAAACTTTTTTAAATCATCCACAGAAAGATCCAGCCCTGTCTTTTCTTTCAGATAGTCTCTCAGTTTCTCCAAAAGCCAGTCTGGTATTTTGTCACTGCCCCAGGCCAGAACATCTACCAACTGGTCAAAATATTTCCAGTCCAGTACACTGTCAACCGCATTCACAATTTTATGAATATCCTCGAATCCCATATCATTCAGCAAATCTTCTATGTCATCCATAAAACCAGTGTTTTCCTGCTCATAGCGGATTAAATACGCAAGCAGGTATGCGGCGTAATCAGTATTATTATCTGAGAGTAAAATATCCAGAATCTCCTGTGCGCTGGCGCCATTGAATCCAGCTTCCACGATTTCTCCCATCAGGGCAAGCGCCGCCTGCTTGTCCTCCTCTGATAAAGAGCGCAGATAGCTGTTCAAAAATTCATCCATATTGGCGAGCGTCTCATTCTGTTCACAGGTTTCCAGATAAATATTCCCGTCACTGTCATACGCAAAAAAAGTATTCGGACAATGATTCTCCAGAAAACCCCCGTCCCCATAGTCATGCCCTTTATAATAGGTCGTTTTTCCAATGTCATTAAGCAGAATATTAACATAGTCGCTCTCTACATTATGGTTCTCGATCTTATCCTGTCTGCCCGCGATTTCATCTGAATAAGCTTCAACAAACTCATCTGAAAATCCCTGTCCGTCAAACGAAAGACAGCGATCTACTGAACCATCCATGACCGTTATGTACTTTGCCTTATTCCCGCCCTTTGAGTGGCCGGAAACAGTGACCGAATCATACTGTTCCAGATCCAGCGACTGATACCACTCCAGAGCGTTGATTTGCTGCTGCGTCGACACGCCATCCGCCGTATCGGTACCCGCGCCTCCAATGAAATCATCCTTCCACTCATTCGAAGCTGTCCCACGGTAAACAACCACAGCCTCGTTATTTGCCGGATCTACAAAAAGAGCGCTGACGCCTCCTCCTCCGCCCTCTGCGGTATCAACATGCGTAGTCTGTACCTCTACATTCAGAAGCTGCTCGTCATTCTGAATGGCCTGTATCATTTCTTTCCACTCGCGCCCGGTCATATACGAACCATAATCCGTATCATCATCAATCTTACTCAGGTCAATATCATTAATGATATCCGAGACTGTATAGCCATCATAAGATGTAATCGAACTGAACGGTTCCTGATCCTGCATATACATCAGATTATTGAGAAGCAAGACCTGCTCTGTAGATAATTGTTCCGCCATTTTCCCCGCCTCCTTCCGGTCACGAATTAAACTGTTGGAAACTCTGTCTTAAGAGGTACGAGGACGACCCGTTTTCCTTCACATAGTCCCACATCTGTTCCCCGGTCGCGCAGCTTTCTGGAACCTCTGTCAATACTACTACCAGATAAGACCCATAAATTCGCTTTTCCCCGATCAGGCTTTTCACCTGTTCGAACAGTTCTGAAGCATCCGCGCTATTGCTGCCGTCAAGAAAAATTCTCGTGCTGTTGGTAATCTCATATTTTCCGGCAAGGATGTCACTGATATCCAGCGACTCATCGCAGTCTTCCCCGTTCACTGACGTCATGACAGTCAGAACGCCAACGCACTCCGGCACTTCCTCCCGCACCAGTTCCAGAAGTGCACCCGCATAACTGTCGCAGATCAGACTACAGTAAAAATTATCCTTGCAGAGGTAATCAAAGTTGTCCTCCTGCCCGGACAAATACACCACAGTCTCCGTCTCCTTTTCCGTTTCTTCTTCTGCATCCTCTCCTTCTGTCCACAGGTAAAGTTCGTAAGACTCCTCCTCTCCATCCGCATTAAACCAGAAGGTCGTGTAAGAATTTAATTTACTTTTCTGCGTACAGTCATAGATTTCAAATGTGTGGGAAGGATATTTCCCCCGCAAGTACTCCATCGCGTATTCATACTGCCGCAATACTTCGATCTGCCAGTCAAAGAGGTTCCCGCTCTCCACCCGCTCGTCATCCGCCGATATTTTTTTCAATAACTCCTTCTGCTCTTCCGTCATAGTGATTTCCTCCACTTTCTCACTTTCATCCGCCTGCTCCAGACCGTTCTCCACTGCCCGGACATTCCACCCTTGCTGACACAATCCAATGGCGACCCCTGCCGCCAGACACACCACGCACAGATTCCTACAGATTTTTTTTCTCATACCGTCACTCTCTCCTCCCTATAGGGGTTTCCTCTGCTATCACACCAGCAGCAGCCTACAGCCGTTGGTGATCCCATAATCCCTCAGGCAGCGCTCTGGTGAAAATATCTCCTCCTTCGCAAAACTGCACAGGCATAGTTCATCTGGCATACCTTTTATCTTCGCCATTTCTTTCTGGCAGATTACGTTCGAGATTTCTTCCAGAAGAAGCGAAATTGTCAGATTCTCATCCAGTCCCATGTCGTAGGTCTTATCATAGGACGGAACATACACATCCACCATAATCATCCTTCGTCTTCCCCCCGTCTTTCCATCTGTGGCACAACAACGCGCTTCACAGGAGCTTCTCCTTCCACCAGAGGCAGCATTGCGATCCCTGGCTTTAATGCTCTGCCCTGTTCCTTAAACGGTATGTAAGTGAAATTCAGGATAGTCTGTCCCGATATATTGCCGCCAAAATGCATTCCTTCCTTTTTAGCTGTCAGGTTATTATAAATCACATTTCCCGCCGCTTTTTTGACTTCTACCGGATTATACGCACAGAAGAAATACATACCAAGACCAGCGCCTTTTTCCGTAATATTCGCAAAGAATCCCGCCATCTCCGGCACGTCTTTTTCCGGACGGGACACATGGATGACAAAGTCCGCCAGATTCTCAATCAGAATCACTACACGGCCGAGTCGGCACATTTCACCGTATACAGTCTTTTCAGATGCTCCTGCGCTTTCAAGCTCCTTTTTCTTCTGATTTTTCTCTATAATCATTGGCTGCATACCGACAAATGTATCGTAAACCTTCCTGTCCGTGTTCAGATAGACGGCCTGATACTGTTCCGCTGCGCTACGAAGTTTCCCTGAATAGTCAATGATAATCGTCTCAATCTGTTTTCTGGCTGCCATCGCAAGAACAACTTTCAGCAGATTTTTCTTACCGGATTTTGCCTTTCCGGAAACCAGATAAGAAAATGTGTTTCTCAGATCAATACAGTAAGGCTCCGCATTCTCCACGTTATAGCCAATAGGCAGAGAATAACTGTCAGCGAGCAATTCCTGTACCTCTTCAAGCGCATACAGATCCTCAATCACCGGCTGCTCCGGAATGCACGGAACCGGCTTCGCCTTCTTTCCTTTCCATGCACGATTCAGTTTCTCACATTCTTCCGCGATCCGGTCAATCCTGGAATAATCATCTTCCGCCTCCAGAGAAAGAGCCGTCTGGTACTCCAGTACCTGTTCCCCTCTACGCACAAGTCCGCGACCTTTCACTCCCGCTTCCGGGAGAACCGGGATTCGAGTAGTGTGCAGCAGATCCGTGTAATGGAATTTATCTCCCAGTTCCAGGGTAATCACCGTCTTGATATTTTTCCCGATATTATTTGAGAGTTCTGTCATTCCAAACCCGGAGGCTGATATCACCAGATAAATGCCGCAGGCAGCCGCGTCTCTCGACAGGCGAATCAGCAGCTCCTCATATATATTTCCGGTCTTATCACGGAAGTTCGCGTAGTTATCCAGCAAAAGGAAAACAGCCGGCAGTTTCACACCGTTTGTCTGCACATACTGTTCATAATTACCGCCTTTCAGCAGTGCCCTGCGCTCTTTGAGCATACCTTCAAGCATATAGAAGCAGCGCGATACCGCCTCAAGGTCATTTTCATACATCACGCCTCCCACATGAACAGATTTTTCAAACGCACGAAGCGAATTGCTGCTAAAATCCATGCAGTAAAGGTTCACATACTCTGGCGAATACCGGTGAATCAGAGAATAGGCAAGCGTCTGCAAAAACGTACTGCGACCGGTGCCAATCGAACCAAACAGAAGATGGTGTCCGTTCTGGCCAAAATCCAGTTCCAGCGGCGTCTGCGCCTGATTCTCCGGGTCATCCATAAGACCTATAACCGCCCTCATTTCCCACTGCTGCGGTTTTAGCCATTTTCCATTCCGGAAACCCGTCTCTTTATATCCGGCCAATTCCTCCAGGTACAGTGTTTCCGGCAATACCGGAAGCCAAAGCTGGAACTGTCGGTTAAATCCATTCTGCGCCGCAACCTCCGCCAGATAGGCGACCACTGCGTCCAGCTGCGTTTTCTCCTTTGTCTCAGGAAGCTTTAGCCCACGTTTGACAGATTCTGTCATTACATATTGAACCTTTCCATCCATCGTCTGCCCGACCGCTTCCGCACACAAAAGCATCAGGTTCTCCATACGCTGTCTGTTCGAACCGCTCGCGGGGCAGTCAATTCCTCTACCCTCAAGGATATCTCCCAGGTTCTCCGCGCAGCGCTGTAGCAGGCCAGTATTAAATTCAGGCGCAGCCAGATGATTCATCGTGAATTCCTCTTTCGAAGAATTTTTCTGAAAAACCTCTTCCGCAGCTTCAACCAGCTTCCTCAGCCACTCTTCCCGCGCCTTTTCCTGACGGTACATCTTCAAACGGTTCCCGACAATAGCGGTATGCCCATGCATGGTATACATTTTCACTGTTTCCGTTTTTCCTTCCGATCCGGATTCATCGTATGCGGCTCCGGAAAACCCTGATTGAAACAGTTCATAAAGCTCATCATTTCCAACCTGCAAATAACCGCGTCCGGCCTGCGTGATATAAGCAGCGTCTGGCTTATGCAGCATATCGCTACTGTCCTGCCGATCCTGCACGCGCAGACAAAGACGGAACTTCGAATTGCTCCATATATTGTCATCCACCGTGCCGCTCGGCTTTTGCGTCGCCAGGATCAGATGAACGCCAAGGCTCCGTCCTACCTGCGCCACACTGATCAGCTCCCTCATGAAGTCCGGTTCCTCTCTTTTCAATTCCGCAAACTCATCAATGATAATAAAAAGATGCGGTACCGGTTCCCGGACTTCATTATTCTTATACAGTTTTGTATAAGAATTAATATTGTTTACACCACTTTCATTGAAAACCTTCTGACGTCTCCGGTTTTCACTCTTGATGGAAACCATGGCGCGGTGAACCTGGTTTCCGGAAAGATTCGAAATCTGCCCCATAAGATGTGGAAGACCGTTAAACAGGTTTGCCATCCCTCCGCCCTTATAATCAATGATAAAGAACCCTATGTCATCCGGGCTGAAATTAATCGCCAGTGACAGCATATAGGTCTGAAGCGTCTCACTCTTACCAGAACCAGTCGTACCTGCCACCAGGCCATGCGGCCCGTGATATTTCTCATGCACATCCAGATAACAAGGTAAGCCGCCCGCCTTCTGCCCCAGCAACGCACGCATGGAATCATATGTCCGGTTTTTCTTCCAGCGGTTCAGCACATCCAGTTCACCAAGATTACTGATCCCCATCATTTCGAAAAAGGTGATAGACGAAGGAATATCTCCTCCCGTCTCCAGTTCCTCTACCTCATAACCGGAGAGGCTTCTCGCGAAAGATTCCACAGATTGATTCGACACCTTATCAAAAACAATATCCCTGCGCTCCTCTTTTTCCCCTCTTACCGAATAAGCGCCAACAAAGCTGCCCGGCACATTGCGGTTACTAATGATATATTCACACTCATTCGGAAGATCCTCATAATCCTCTGCCAGCAGAATCGTAATCAGGCCGTAAGAGGGCTGCGGCTGAAAAATATACCGCGATACCAGTTCATTGTTCAAGCTTTCCAGATGGCCAACTACCAGCACATAAACCGGTTTGGGAATGCCTGTGACCCTCGCCGGATCGTTTTCTGAGCGCTGCCTTAAGATCTGTGTCAACGCATAGTAAACATCCGCAATTTCTACCGGATTCCCGGCCATATACCGTGTCTTTCGATCCTGAGACCACATATGGGGGAGCCAGCGAAACATTTCAAAAGACTGTCGCTCTTCCAGGTTCTGCTCATCGTAAGTCAGGGCGATCTTCACATCCGTGTAACAGTTATTCGCCGCTATCTGCACGAGCAGGCTTTTTAGTACCTCATAGGCGCCCAGCTTTTTCTGTCCGCCAACGATTCCGATCAGCGAATGCGCCCACAGATCTATCCCCACTGGCACCTCACGCATCTTTTTGTACTTCTCTTTTATCTGCCGCGGCCGTTCCACCAGATCATCCTTATAGAGCATAAAGCGTTCCTGCGGCACCGCGATATCGGATGGGAATGGCAGGGAACCGATACCCAGCCTGTGATACAGAAAATCCGGATGCGACGTATTCCGGCTCCACAATTCCGCAAAAGATCCTCCCTGTGCACACAGGTAATCTGCCGACACGTACCGGTTTCTCAGAATTCTCTCGTCTTCTTCGTACCGTTCCCTTATCTTCTTCTCGGATTCGTCCAGATATTCCTGGTAAGAGGTCAGGCGATGTTCTTCATCCTCACGTCTTCTTTTTTTGTCATACTTTAACCGAGCCGCGCCCCAGCTTGCTCCGATGATTGCTGAACCAAACGCCGTAACAAGTCCCGTATACATAAATACAGAAGAATTATTTCCACTCCCGATAATAGACATGACACAGCCGAGAGACATCGGAATCGCCATCGTAAGCGAAGGACCTATCGTCAGATACCACGGATTTTTCCGACTATGCTCTTTTCCGGGAGGTGGCTCAATCGCAAACGGTTCCGTATCGAATTGCTCCAGGGTTCTTGGTATCCGGTTGAAATATTTTCGTTCCATCTCTTCTTGCTGCTCTGGCGCGTTCACCAGCAGGGCGTCTGCAATCTCATCACTCCGCAGCGGATACAGCAAGTCTTTCGCTATTTTTAGATCCGGCATCTGCGTATCTATAGCAAGAAAGCTTCCGAGAAATACCATTTTCAGCCCTACAATATTGATCGTATCGCCGTAGCGCAAACGGTAATAATCAGAAATCCGCGCGTGGTTCACATAAACGCCGTTTTTACTCAGATCACGCAAGATACATCCACTCTTTCCAATCTCCAACACGGCGTGATTCCCTGATACCCGGTTCAGCGCATCATAACAGATGGAGTTCTGTGGATTTTTCCCGATCCCAATTCGTCCTTCCACCGGGAGCAAATATTTTTTTAAGATAAGGAGGGCATTCTCCCGTTTGCGGATCAAAACTCCAAACGTAGTGGATACAGTATCCGCAAGAAGAGTCAGCGTAATCATATCCTGTTCCTGGAGATTTTTCTTCAGAAAATCTCTGCCATCCTTCTGAACCCGATAGCCTTTTCCGGCAACGAATCTCCACTGATTTTCAAACACTTCCAGATGAATCGGTCTGTCCTCCTTAAGAGAGAACAGTTTTCCCGGAAGTATAATCGTATAATCTGCGTTATTGATTGCCGGCAAAATATATTCCTGATAAACGGTTTCACTGTATATCGTCAACACATATCCCATGACTGTCTCTCCCTGATCTTTTTTTTCACATCCCCGGCTCCCACGCAGACAGCGGGGAGCCGTTTCCATGTCACCTGCCGCAACGCTTTCGTATGTCAGGTGAATCGTGAATCATCCAAGAAGGTCATTCTTGAGCGCGGAAGCTTCCGTCTGCGCTGCCTCCTCTGCTGCATCAAACTCGTCCGCCATGGAAACCAGGTCGTCCACATGCTCCTGGATCATGTTTTTGATTCTGGTCATGTCGGAATCAAGAGCGGCAAATTTACTCTGATAAGAGCTCGCTGCCTCCCCGGACCATACTGCACCATTGATGCCTGAAATCAGCGTCAGCATCTGTGAAGTGAGGTTGCTTACCTCCGTATTCAAACTGCTGAATGTAGATGAAACATTCCTTAATGTAGCTGTATCCACTTTCAGTGTACCTGTCATGACAATTTCCCTCCTGTCCTCTCCTTATGAATTTCTCGTAGTGGCAATCCCGACATTCTTCGACTCCGCCTGTTCATAGCGCGCGATAATCGTCAAAAGTCTGGAATAGTATTCATCTACTGTCGACTTAAACAAATCCCACTTGTTGCGGTCTGTGTTAAACGCGCTGTCGAATGCATCCCTCGATTCGCCCTCCCACATACCGCTGAGGGTCTGCTGGGTAGATACAAGATCATCTACCTTCGACGCAAAGTCGGTATTCAACGACTTCAGTTCCTCCGCCTTTTCCTTTAGGGTTGTCGCTGTTACCTGAAATTCTGCCATTTTTGTTTCCTCCTTTGATCAATGATTTAATCCTGCTTTTATGAATTCCTGCGCTGCAGGGCAAGATTCAACGCCGCCATCTCAGCATCATAAGTAATCTTCGCGATTTTACGGATACTGGTGGCTGTTTTAGTCAGCTGTGTGCTGATATCCAGAATATCCTGCTGTACCGTGTTTCCTTTTTTGATATAAGCGGTTGCATTGTCGCTCTCCCAATACTGGGCAACCGAGTTTAACGTATCTTCCAGATCGTTGTTCGCAAGCTGCTTCAGTTCCCCGGCGATTGTTTCCAGCTCCGACGCCTGCTTTTTCGCATTGTTAAAATTGATCTGTATCGTGCTTGCTGTACTCATCTTATCACCCGCTTTCTTTCTAGAGCAAATCTGTTCTCAGCGCTGCCGCTGTCTCCTCATTGCAACTTTCCTCTTCTTCATAGATACCGGCCATCTGCAAAAGATTGACTCTGTTACTCTCCAGAAAAGTCAGAATCTCCTGGAATGCCTCGTCCTGCTTTTCATATGCAGACCGTGCCAGATCACCTGCTTCCCCTACCCAGTAATTCTTTGTATTCTGCACCAGAGACGTGATCTCCTCCAGATCCGACGTCATCGTCTGAATCTTTTCCCGCGCAGTCTCCGACCTGCTCCGCAGTTCTTCGGTAGTAACCATTACATGGGAATCCACGCTCACCATGCCATCACTCCTTTCTTTATACCTGAATTGCATTCACCAATTCTTCCACGGACTGTTCGCATTTCGCATACTCATCCCTGGCGTTTATAGCGGAATCCAGAAATTTATCCAGCGTATTCAATGCTTCCGTCATAGTGGCCTGATCCTGACTGTATTGCGCCATGAAAGCATCATGCGCACTTCCTTCCCAGCTGGCATTCAGGCTTTCAATCGCCTCCTCCAGGCCGGCCAGATCCTCTCTCGCCTTTTGCGCCCAGGAGTTTAAATCCTGGATGTCTGAGGAAAGCGTCCCTATATTCACCTCAATTTTGTCTGCCATCTCATCCTTCCTTTCTTCTGGTATTTTCAGGATAATCCCGGAATCTATCTCAGGATCTGTTCCGAAATAACTTATGTATCTTGCACCGCCTAATACACGAATCACAGTTCATAAAAGCCTCAACGCAGCTCACAGAAATTCTCCACATAAAGTCTTGTAATCAGACACATTCTACGGAAGCGTCACATAGTTTGACGCATACACATCTCCTGTCGTATCCTGTAGCTCAATCTGGACAATATATGTTTCCTCTGACTCTGAGATACTCCTTATATAACCAGTAAAAAACTCGTCCACACAGATGGATGTGAGTGAGGTGCTACCGCAGATCTTCCATTTTTCCCAGGGCATCGCGTCTCCCTGGCTATTAAAGGAAGGACTATACTCAATAGCTTCACAGCTAAGGATTGAGTAATCATCCAGACGCTGATCCATTTTTCCATCCGGCACGATCTCAGAATCCGCTTCTGTGAAATACGTCGACCGCACCGACGCAGCGCCCGTTTCCGTGTTCAGACAAAGGCTGACTGTCACCGCAATCGTGTTCTCTCCATCAGAAAGCCGCACATAAGCTTCGTCATTTATATACAGTTCCTCTGAACCAGTCGCCTCCAGCTGTTCTACCGGCCACTCAATCGAAGATTGAGAATCTTCCAGAACCAGTACATACTGCTCCGTATCAACCCGCAAAACCCCATCCTCATCCGGCCAAATCGCGCAGCCGGAGCGAACCGGCGTATAATACCCGTTTTCCGTCCTGCGCAGGATGCTGTAGGAAGCATAGGCAAGATTCTCCACCTGCTCATCTGTCAACTGTAGAGTCAGCTCGCTCTCTCCTACTTCTATCCCGGCAAGCGTCCAGTCGGTCTCCGATTCCTCATTCTGACGATATTCCATAAACAAAGCTATAAAATCCTCATAAGCCTCATCGAGCAAATTTTTATACTGCACCTCTCCGTAATCTGCAAACCGTTCCATATTATCAAACGGAAAATACAGAGTTACGCCGCTGGTACTCTCAACATTTGACGTCTGAGCCACCACCATACGTCCTATCGCGTTAGAAAGACGCTTTGCTGCGGACGGATACACCACCCAAAAAACAAGTATCGTAATAAAAGGCAATACAAAAATCCACAAAATACCCAGCATTGAACTGGCATATCTGGCTTTCATATCATTTTTAGCCATTTGCCAGATCATATTTTTCTTTCTTCCTGATTCCATGTTATTTTCCACTTTTTCTCCCATCCATCATATTCAGACATCTTATTTACCCTATGCCAAATGCCTTAAAAACAATTCAACCAGTTTACGGCTATCCAGAAGTGCACTCAGCGGTGAAAACGCCTCCTCGGATGATATTTTTAGATTATAATGGTGGATAAAAGGCATAAAGCGATCCAGAAAATCCATAATTCCTCTGTGTATCTGTCTAATATTATCCGCATTTTGGTTTTCATCCCGAAATTCCAGATATACCTCCCCGCTCGAATCCAGATTATAATGATTTAGTGTTTTCTCCGGTGAGGTAAATAATGTTTCAAAACATTTAACCTGCTGATTATTGTATGGAATTCCTCTTTTACGTTTGTAGTTTTGCGTCCTTTCGTTTGAAAACAGGTAAGTCACAACATCCCCGTGAGAAATCTCATTGCTAATCATTTCATCATCCATTGCCGCAACCAGCGCTCCTGTTATCTCGCAATTCCATCCCTGCTCTTTTTTCATCTGTCTCAACAGCCTGGCTATCGTTCCTTTCCATCCAAGATCCACTACACAGACTTTTCCTTTTTCATCAAAATAGCGCTTCAGATATTCAGGCGCAGCAACCCTGTATTTCCGAAAATGGTCAACAAGATCCTGATACCGACATTCAAAAATATTACTTATTTTCTCATATGCGGGATAATCAAACGGTGAATCCGGCTCAAGTCCCGTATCCTTCAAATCCGCCAAAAGGAACTCAATCTCCATATCCTGAAAAATCTCCCTTACGGTAACTCTTTCTTCATACGATATTTTGGGAAGGAAAACCCCGTTTTTATACATCTGAGGACAGGTTTCAAACATTGCTTCAATCAATGCTCTTCTGGATACATAAATATATTCACAATCCAGGCGGCAAAACCATTTGCAATAAACCTGCGATATGATATCACAATCTCTCGAAGTAAACAGAAGGCTGTCAATATCATATTGCTTTATAATCTGGTTCAGCCACTGACAGATACCTGCCACCAGAATACCTCCGTACTTAAAACCTATCCCATAGAAGAAATCCGCTGTATCATTTCCAGTCTTCCAATGAAAGCGTATATTCATAATCGTATCGTAAACGCATTCCACAGGGCTGTTTCCTGGAAAAGTCCGATATGGTTTTCCTTTCTCCAGGACATCTGGAATTTCAATGCACGAAGCGTACTTTTCTTTGATCCGGTCTTTTTTCAGAGTCAGATAAATAGTTTCTTTTTTCCTGCTCCCATCAATCGTAGAAGATAGCTGTACAGGTGTAATCACCGTCATCTCTCCTGGAAATCCAAAGCTTTCCAGCCATTCTGACAACAAAGAAGGATCTGACTCATTCTGATCAACCAGAATCACTTTTATACCTGTTTCTTCCGCTGAAAGAATCCTGCTCCTGATATCCTCATTTATGATAGAGAAACCAAACAATTCTTTCCAGGCACGCTTGTACCGGTCTCCCTCCTTTTTTCTCTCCAACAGTTCGGCTTCTGTAGCAATGATGAAGTCAAGAAAAGAATTCTGCCTTTCCATATTTCCAAGTATTGGCCATACCAGGATATTCCAGATATCTACGATCAAAAACCGCTCTTCACCAACAGGAAATTTTTTCATATGTAAATCAAACTCCCGGTTTGTATTATCCCATTCAGGAAAAGTAAGTCTTCTTTGCTTCCTGTACCATTCATCCCAAAGAGAAATGCCAAGTATTCGCCTTTTCACGAATAATTCTATTAGTAAAAATACTTTTTTATAATATTTATTCGGGTGAAGCTGCTGTTTTCTTAAATTAAACTCATATTGTATTCCCTCATCATATTTCAGGCATAACTGATAACCAGTATACTCCAGTGTTTCTTTCCATTTCATACATACTTCCCCAAAGACAGACAGATCTGTTTATTCGCTCTCCCACCCAAACCTCTGATCGCAGAACGGTACAAAGACCAGTTTTGTTTTTCCTATCGTAAGAGTATCTCTGTCATTCAGCTCCGTGCTGGAAAGCACAACGGTCTCGTTCCGGTAAAACAATTCATGGGAATCACCCGGCTGCGCAAAATACCGTCTTTCTTTCGGTTCATATACAATAATCGCGTGCTTGACCCGCGAGACAGTCTTGTCGTCAAGGGAGACGTCCATTTCAGAAGAGCGCCCGATAAAGTTTTTCCCACAATACAAGTCAAACGCTTTTCCATAGTTGTTGCCTTCCACACACACCAGCCATCCCACAATTGGCTGAGCCTGATGTGCCTGCAGACTGTTTTCTTTTGAGCCGCCCACGGTTTTATTTTCATCAGCCGATGAGGTTTCTCTATTCCACGCCATATAGGCGACCGTTTTTCCTTCATCGTCTGAAGAAAGATTTTCCCCGGCTGATGCCTTCGAGTTTTCCCACTGCTGGCGGTTTCCGTTTGTTTCTGCAAATCCGACCGTCGCATAGGAATCGTTTCCGCTATAATTTCCGCCAATCGATGGGCCTCGCTGCGTCACATCCATAGCAGATGCTGCCGGGCCCCCCTGATAACCACCGGCCATGCTGCCTCCCATCTGCTGCATTCCCGCGGAACCCATAAACGCATCCGTAGGTCTCTCTGCTCCGTTTTGACCAGAAACGTTTCCCGTACAGTGCGGACACTGCTGATACTTCTCTTCGTCATAAAAATGACCGTTTGGGCATTTTGTCAGTTTCATTTTGTTTTTCCTCCTGCTCTGCTTTATTGCAAAATAAACACATTGTTTCCTTCTCCCAGTGACAGCCTTGTCCCTGGAGGGCATTGTGTAGCAACCTCTCTTTTTAACCTCGTAGAACCATTCATATATACGCCAAACGTAGAATAGTCTGTCACATAAAAATATCCATCCTCTGCGGAATACCGCACGGTACAATGTTTCCGGCTGATATCCGGATCTGGGAGCACGAAGTTGCAGGCTTCTCCATTTCTTCCGATCACCAGCTCCTCTCCGGATCGGATCTCTACCTCGGCTCCACTGTAAGTGCCTTTGATAAAGAGCAGCGTCCGGCTTTGCGGCGCCCGCTGTGTCGCTATGGTGTTTGGATCCTGTCCATAATAGAATGACCCATTGTTCTGCGCACCAGGCATTCCTCCATTATTCTGCTGTCCATATGGGATCTGTGCATTTCCCTGAGAACCATACGGATTGCCGCCATATGCTCCCTGTCCTGACGCGGAACCATCAAATCCGTGCTGATAGTTATATACCTTGCAAAGCTTGGTTATATTCGTCACAAGATAATACATACATACCCACGGTCCCAGCATACAAAGAAGAACCCCTACAAGATCCCATAGCAGATAAGTGCTGCCAGTCTCGTCAATACTTAACCCATAGGCTGTTCCAACTCTCTTGATGCGGTTTCCCTGTTTATACAGCCAAAAGAAATAGTAAATACCGCATGTCACAATGGTCAGCAGGATGAGAACAATAAAGTTCGGCGATCTCTGGCTGTCGTCATTCTCATATGGAGCACAGGCCGTATTCAGATCTTTTATCATTTTCCACCAGAAAATCAGGTCATATATTCCACACGTAATGATGCCAAAAACTATATATTTCCAGAATTTCCGTTCACTGTCCAGTTTTCGTTCTTCCACACTCAATACCTCCCTCATCCTTTCAATGACCTGAAAAACTGCCGAATCCGTCCGCCCACAGAGCTGTCTGTATAGAAATCCCCTGTCTGCAGGCAGCCGCTTTTTCTCATATCATCCAATATTTGCCAGATTCTGGTCTGATCTTCTTCTTCCACTGCATCCGCTTCAAAGTAATCCAGCACGATCCCGTCACCATCCAGATATATCCCGGATGGTTCCAGGGAACCATGTCGGATCTTTTTAATCTTCATCATTTCGTATGCTTTCCAGAGTTCTTCTTCCACCCTGATTGTGCAGGACAGTTCCAGCGGTCTTTCCCTTTCCAGTCTTTCCGACAGAGTGACTCCGTCCGGCGCCACATAGACATAATAGCCTTCTGCCGCTTCAGTCGGCATTCTTATCTCTGTGATAACGGGAAATATGGGAAGACCCGCTTCCCGGATCTGTTCCAGCCGCTCTGATAGTTCTTTTCCTCTCTCTCCGCGCGGGACTTTCCGGATAAAGACCCTATTTTCCCCGGTACCGTCCCAGTATATCCAGAGAGGATGATTGCCGCGCAGATGCTTCACATACAATGGACGATACCTCGTCTCGTCTGCCAAAGGTCCCGGAGGCAAAGGAAATCCCGGAGGGCAGCCGCAGTAAGGACACGCCTCCTGTGATTCTTCCATTTCATTCGCACAAATCCTACAGATATACATATTTCCCTCCTCTCTGCCCCAGCTGAAACCAGCAGTTTCCATCGGCATCCGCCAGACATGGCCGGCCTTTTTATTCCCAGGTAATCCGGAATTTTATACTGCCAGCGGTAATCTCATCCTCCTGCGTCAGCCGATAGCGTTCCAGAATAGATACCCCGTTCACGCTTGTGCCATTTCTTGTCTGGAGATCCGTTACATATACGTCATCATTCTCTACTTCCAAAATAAAATGCTGGCGTGACATCATTGGATCATCACAGTAAATATCGCACTGAGTAGAACGTCCCACAATCAGGCTGCTTTCAATGACCTTATCTACTCTTTTCGCTTCATCCCTGCCATTACTCAGCCAGAGAGTGATTTTTTTTCTGGGAAGAGACGGAGTACTGCCAACTGCAATGTGTACTTTCTCTTCCACCTTATCCGGCGTCACCATATGCCCATCTATGAACAGAACTCCCTTTTTCTTTTTGATCCCCCGGTATACAAGGATAATCACGAAAATCAGGATCAAAACGATCACGGTCAGAACCACCGGCCACCATTTGAGGATCCGTTCTCCGAGTTCAGCCTCTGTTTCACTTTCTGTCACCATTTCGCTTTCTGATTGCGTCTCTGTCACGTTTTCTGTAAGCGGTTCCGTCTCCGGCATTTCCGTCTCTTCCAGACCGGTTAGCTGAACTGTCTGCACCGGATTCGCCAGAGCGTTCTCCTCATTGGAATCATCTGTCACATTGCTGACTGTAATGGTATACTGTCCAGAATACAGATCATTCCCAAAAATCAGGATATAACTGTTTTCGTCTTCGACGGATACCTGAACCTGCTGCGCGGGTATGGAGCGATCATCCTTTTTCACACTGTAATTACTGATATCCGAAGCATTTTGCACTTTTTCTGAAAAAAAGATACAGATTTCATTCAATTCTCCCATAACGATACGGGTAATCTGCGGCGGAATCGTATCCGCCTGTCCTCGCTCAACTAGTACAGACAGCGAGTCTGTCACATTTCCGGCGCTGGTAAATTTCATGACAAAATCTTCGTTTGTGTTGCTCACTTTATTCGATGAAGCCTGGAAAACAGCGCGATAACTCCCAAGTATCTGCGTTCGCATCTGTTCAAGCCCTGTAAGGACATTTTCCCCATCTGAAACTACCCAGGCTATTCCCCCCGTATTCCTGGCCAGGGAGGAAAACTTTCCCCGGTAGCTTGTCACTTCCGCCTGTGTATCTCCCTCATTATTCTCCACAGCCAGGGTATAAACCGGAATCCCCTGCGCGGTCAGTGTTGCTTCCACAGTCTCTACACTCCTGGTATCATCCGCGCAGTCTTTCCCATCGGAAATAATCACCATAATCCGGCGCTTCCGGGAATTGTCCGCCGCAGCCGTGATCACATCCGCAACACTATCGATCGCCTCAAAAAGCAGCGTATCCTGATCCGGATTCTGTAGAGCGTTTATCGCGTTTACTGCGTCCTCCCGGCTTTCAGAGCCATCCAGAACAGTCAAAACTTCTTCGCCAAACGTTACAAGGATCAGAGAATCCACATCCCGAAGTTCTGAGACAAATTGTGCCACGGATTCCCGGATATCCGCAAACCTGGACGAGGGTATGGATGCAGACACATCAATCATTACATAATATTCGACTCCTTCTCCGGTATCCGAAAACAGCTCGTTCGAAGTGAGAGTAAGAAGTTCTCCGTTCAGATAGGCCGTCACTTCTCCCGCCGCGTCCGCCGTCCGATAATATGCAGTCACCTCCGGCTTATTGACATAAACCTGCTCGATCTGATAGCTGTCGCCGGCTGCCCCGGCAGAATTTCCATCCAAAGCAAACAGCGTAAGCAATACCAGCAGCCCCAGCAACATTTTCCCTGACAGAATCCTCTGTCTCTTTACCTCTACTCGTCCCATGTGTGTCCCTCTCGACAAAACGGTATAAATTCGTATTTCGACCGCCCAATACCAACCTCATCGCCAAGCTTTATTTCCCGCGAGTCTGTTAATATCTCCCCATTCAGATATGTCGCTGTTCCCGTCCCGGCAATCACATAAAAGCGGTTGGCTTTTCTGTCATACGCAATAGAGCAGTGCCTTACTGCCGCTACGGAAGCATCCCCATAAATCACAATATCCATGGCCGCGCTGCTTCCGACCCAGTTCATCCCATGGCGGATTCGGTAATCTCTGCCCTTTTCCGGTCCCTCAACCGATACCAGCCAGCCGGTTACATAGGCGTTACCACGCTTTCCGGAGAAAAGAGCGACTGTGACCGGATCGTCTCCCACTGAAATTCCAGACATTCCCGGCCGGGGAAGCCTGCCAAGCATAACATTCAGTTCTTCCCCTGATGAATCCATGGCAACCGTGACTGCCTCATGATTGATTTCCTCTGAGGCACGGATATAAGGAGCATTCTGTATCACTTTCTGAATCTGTTCGTTTTCCAGTTCTCTTTTCCTACAGTAAGGACAATCCTGCGATTTTGCCGTATCATAAAAATGTCCGTTTACACACCTGATAATTGCCATAACCGCTTCCTCAAACTAGCCATACACAGACAGCGGAATAATTATCCATGTCCGCGCTCCTGCCATTTTCTTCCACAATCGTTGTCATTCGTTCTATCCACCCGGCGACATTTTTTGACTCTGCGAGTGTCCGGCACATATCCTTCTCCTCGATATATTCCCAAAAACCGTCTGAAGCAAGAAGAAACGCCTCTCCCTTCTGTAGTGGAATCTTTTCGGAAAGTTCATACGGCTGATCAGTCCAGGCTGATCCAATCGTTCGCAGCAATCGGTTACGATCCGGATGGTGCCGGATCTCATCCGGCCTGATCTCTCCCATATTCACCAGCATCTGCGGCACACTATGATCCAGGGTCTGAAACACCACACGATTCTTTCGAAACAGATATAGCCTGGAATCTCCGATGTGAATCCACTGTGCAAACCCGCCGCTGATCCGAAGGATCACCAGGGTAGTACTCATTTTCTTCATCTCAGGATATTTTTCTTTTACTGTCGAAACGGCGTTCTGTGCACCCTCCATGGCATCCGGGAGAAAATTTTCTCCGGCAGGATCGTCCCACAGAAAACGTTTCGCCACACTGTCCACTGCAGTAGAAGACGCCATCTCGCCATGTCCGCATCCTCCCAGTCCATCAGCCAGAAGAAAAATCTGTGTTGCTCCATTCTCCTGCATTCGAATCGTATCCTCATTGTAATCCCGGTCACCCGGCCTGCTTCTCATCGCATAGGTCAACATTCAAATCCACACCCTTCACCTTTTTGCTCTCACAACGTTTCCCTCATCAATTCGTAGATCTCTTCCGCAAGATTTTCCATCTTTTCCCCCCATCCGGAAGGGTCTGAAATATTACTGTCAAAAACACCGATAACATATCCGCTATCATAATCAGGAGCCTCGTCAGAATCCATCCGGATACGGACATCCGCTCCGGAGCTGTCAAAAAGCACCATCAGAACCGTGTATTCCGCGGACTGATCATCAGCGCTTTCGCTTACCCACATTACGTTCGGATAATAATAACCGGCCTCCGTCACTGTATCTGATACGCTGTCCAGTTCAGAATACTCTTCCTCTGAAAGAACATCTGAGGCCGGAGTCCATTCTGCGGAAGCAAGCGTGGCGCTTACAAGTGCGCTCTTTTCCCTGCCATCAGCATAGTCAGTTCCCAGAATTTCCTCCAGTTTTCTCTGAAAACTATAAGAGGTATCTGCACTCATTGATAGTCCATTCTGCCCGGTAGACGAATCCGTCTCGTAGAGTTTCACAAAAAAATCCGTAACATCGGCCAGAGAAGTTTTGTTCGTCTCTGTACCGGAAAACCCGCTGATTAAAGTATCGCTAAAACCTGAATTCCGGCAGAACGAAGCAACATAATCCAGCCCATCCTGTAGAAAATCCGTATCCCCATACTCAGTTTCTGTTAATTTCTGGCCGCCAAGACGCCTCAAAAGCTCTTCCGCCGCCTCCTCTGATGACAGGCTGTAGGCTTCTCCGGCTCGATCCGTCCCTTCAGAAGCTGTACGCCTCATCATCACTTCCGCCAGTGTCCGCAGATCCGGAAGATCATTAGCAACAACTGCTTCCTCTGTCAGCTTCGCGTACATGGCTCCCAGCAGATAGAGTTCTCCCAGTTCTTCTGTAGTATCGGCCAATTTCTGTGTAATCGTATGGCCAGCGGTACTATCAACTTCAATCTCCCCCAGCTCTCCAAGTCCGATCAGCCTGTAGCAGGCTCCAGTCTCTCCGGCAAACACCTTTTCAAATATACTCTCAAGCTGATCCGTCAGCTTATTCTCCGAATCCTTGCCCCCATCAGAGTTTCCCGTTTCAGAAGTGACTGTATCTGTTTCTGTTTCAGTTTCTGTCTCTGTTTTCGTTCCCGATTCAGACTCAGATTCAACAGTTCCCGTTTCTGTCTCCGGAGTGGTTTCTATCGTTTCCTCTTCTGATTCCAGTGCAGTTGCAGCCATGCCTGTTTCTGTCTCTGATTCAGATTCGATCAAATTTGTTTCCGACGCCGAATCCGTGTCCGCTTCGTCGATTGCCCCAGACTCCGCTTCCGCGCTCTCTGTATCTGGCCCAACATATACCAGTTCTTCCCCCTGGTTGTCTGCCGACTTTTCCCATATGACAAAACGGCCAACCAATACCAGGTTTCCAACCAGAAGCACTCCACAGAGAATACTCAGCAGGGTAACTTTCTTTTTGTATTTCTGAATTCTCTTCTCCGCTCCCCGTGTTCGGTTACCTACATTTCTCTTTGAGGTTTTTCTTTCATTTCTGTCCATCTGTCTGCCCCTTTTCAGATGCGCTGGTATACTTTCCGGAACTGCGCGATATTCTCCGGACGTTCTTTCGGCTGCGGCTCCATCAAAAAGTGAATCATCCGATCCTTTTCCGGAATGCCGGTCGTAAAGCGTTTTCTTCCCCTGCGATTTGCCTGGGTCGGCGGTTCTTTTCCCGTCTCAAGAAAATAACAAATTGCTCCAAGAGAGTACAGGTCTGCACTGAATCCCGCGTCTTTCTGCTCAAGAATCTCCGGAGCGATAAAGCATTCCCTGTAAATGGGCATTGGCCGCCCGGAAAGCTGGTAAACCTCCCTTTTGGCGTTTCCAAAGTCCAACAGGCGTATTTTCCCGTTCTCCTCCAGATAAATATTATCCGGAGAGAGGTTGTGGTGCGCAAATCCGCGCGTATGCACCTGCTCCACAATTTCTGTCAGCTGCCGGAAAATTTCCTCTGTTTGTATCGGAAAAGGCTCTTCCCAGTCCATATAATCCTGTAGAGACATTCCTTCCAGATATTCCATAACCATATAGGAAGTATTGTTTTCATTCAGACAGCGATACACGTGAACAATTCCCTGTAGATCCTGGTTGGCGTTGAGAGTTTTCGTCTCCGCCTCAAACACAGTTCTTCCTTTTTCAAACAGCATCTGTTCATGCGGCGACTGGAATCGTATTCCTGACTCACCCTCGATCCGGCTTGCATACCGCTCTGGAAAATACTCTTTTATGATCACCCGGCGCTGTAGAAGAGCGTCCCAGGAGATATAAACATAAGCGAACGGTGTGTCACTTAAGACTTTTCCAATAATAAAACGGCCTCCAAGGATCGTCTCCGGACGGATCGCATCCGGTATTTCCCGCATGACAGATTTTGAAAGGCTTTCAGAGTACCCGCAGACCGGGCATACCCTGTATGTATCACTGTAATCTCTCATACAACCCATGCATTTTTTCAAATCACTACCTCCGGAAATATCTCACCGCAATTACCGTCGTGTTATCCTGTTTTCCAGTCGCGAGACGCCAGGCTTCCTCACAAAGTCTCTGCGCAGCGAGGGTCATGTTGCCGCCGCTCTCTTCAATAATTACCTGTATCTGTTGTTCGTCCAGACTTTTATAAAGTCCATCACTGCACAAGATCAGAACATCTCCATCTTCCATAGCGTAAAATTGTCGGCTGAAATCCATCAGCGGCAGTCCGCCTATCCCCAGATAGCTGATTAATGCCTCTCCGTGAACCTCTTCTGCCGCTTTCTCTACCGCGGATATTTCGCCTTTCTGATACATTTCTTCCAGTCGAAGCGAGTAGTTATGCATACGATTTACTCGCCGCAATACCCCATCATTTGGAAGCAGGTAAATCCCACTGTCCCCAACAGATCCCCAGAAGAGATGGCTGCCTTTTATCATCAGCAAAACGCCTGTACTGCCTGCCTGCAGGAAATTCCCATTTCCGTCTGTCAGTTCATAAACATTCCTGTCGGCAGACACAAAAACTTCCTGTATCCATCTCGGATATCTGCCTTCCTCATAAAGAGATTCCCCGCGCAGTTTCCCGAAAATTGTCTGAATAGCCACATGGCTCGCCTGCTCACCGCCGGCCATTCCTCCCATGCCATCGCATACTGCGGCAACCAGCGTATTCTCTTTCCATTCGTAACCCATAGAGTCCTGCTGAGAGTTTCTGTCTCCAATCACAGAATAAGCACCTACATCTATGTCTTCCCTTTTCATCCTATTTTCTCCCCAAAATACAGTTTTTCAAACCTACAGAACTCTCACACTCGACAAAACGGCCACCGCAAAAATAACTGCCAATATTCCTGCCGCAATTCCAGTTAGTAAATCTTTTCTATCAGACGTATGATTCAGGCGATCAATCAGGTTCTGATATCCTTCATCCCATCTCTCATCCTCCGGTTGCTGACCGATATGCGGAATAGTTGGAGATGAGATGACTCCAAGGTCAACCGCGACTTTACGCAGATCCCGATACAGACCGCTCATATCCACATACCGGTCTTCCGTATTCAGGGCAAGCCCCTTTAAAAGCACCCGCTCTGCCTCAGCCGGAAAATCCGGCACAAGATCGGTCGGTTTTTCAATATCCTCATCGCCTTTTCTTGAGGTTGACTGTTTCAGAACCTTTCCCGTGACACATCGGTAAAATGTCGCACTCATGGCGTATACATCCATCCACGGGCCAATTTTATAACCGCTCGTATATTGCTCCGGCGGAGCGTATCCGTGTTTTACCATCACGATTGTGCTATTTTTCCAATTTGGATTGTAGTTATATTTCGCGCCTCCCAGATCCATAATTTTCATCGAACCGTCTGACAAATACCGGATATTATCAGGAGCAATGTCTCTGTGAAAGACGCCTGCTTTGTGCATCTCAATCAGGGACTTCATGATCGGGCGCAGCAGCAGAAACGCTTCCCCGAAAGGGATCCGACCGCCCCTGTGATTCAGGTAAACTAAAAGGTCATCCCCGTCCAGATACTCCATCACAATATAAGCTGTCGCATTTTCCTCGAAAAAGGAATAGATATCCACTACGCCTTTCTTATCCTTCAGCCGCCGCATCAGATTCGCTTCCTGGATAAACTTGTCTTTACATTCCCTGTAAAATGCCATACTGTTCATATCATTTTCGACCAGCACCGTACGGGTATTTTCCCGTTTCAGCAGACCGGCGATAAACAGCTCTTTTATGGCAATCCTCTGGCCTGTCTGCAAATCCAGAGCGACGTAAGTAATGCCAAACCCTCCCTCCCCCAATACTCTTCCAAGCAGGTAACGTCCATTCAATATAGTATCCAGCGGCGCCAGATGATGCGGTTTTACCTCGTATCCGCCGCTGTCATAATGACAGTGCGGGCAGACGCCTCCCTTAGAAGGCTTTTCCTGCATACAGTTCATACACAATTTTTCAGTATGATACTGTCCTCCCAATGATCCGGAATAGGTTGTCACATTTTTTGTCCCTTCTTTTCGGGAAACAAGACCGCTCGGAAAGTACTCCTTGATCGCAACCGCGCGGTTAAGCATTCCGTCATATCCGAGATAAGTGATGCCAAACCCGCCATTTCCAAGTGTCTTTCCCACAATATAACGGCCGATGAGTATTGTCTCCGGAGGCAGAAAATAATCCTCTTCCGGTCCCCGCCCCTGTAGGTAGCCGCAAAATGGGCAGGTAACAATATTCTCGTTCACCATCTTCATGCATCCCATACATAGTTTCATCTATATCACCATCGTATAATCCTATACTGATACGCAGAATCTCACTGCCGAACTCGATCACAGGCCTCATATACATCCTTCGTCCAAGTATAGCACATATGGAACTTTATGGCAATTAAATTTTGCCTGTAAGTTCATATCTATTTTTTTACAGTGTATTTGTATTCTAAATATATAAAATAAGGCATTTTATCGGTCTGATGCTATTTTGAAACGTAAGTCAACCATCTGGCTTATCTATAGGACAATGTATTTTTGTCTTTAAGTTCATTTTTAATGAATAATATCCTTGCTACTTTACTTTTTTATGAGGAGGAATTTTTATGCAAAGTAAAATGGAAATCGGAGCAAGATTACGTCAACTCCGAGAAGCTCTTGGCTACACACATGAAGAACTCGCTGAAATGATTAATGTATCTCCCCGTTTCTGTTATGATATGGAACTTGGAAACAGAGGAATGTCACTGAATACATTATGTAGTCTGTCCGAGGCATTGAATACAACCTGCGACTATCTTCTGTTCGGCTCAAAAGATAATGACTCCAAAAATCAACACAATTTGGACATGGAACCTTTCATAGCAATTGTGGAAGCTTGCCCGGACAGAAAACGGGAAAACCTTTTGAACATTATGACCAGTTATCTGGATGCCGTACGTGAGAAATAATCTCTCTATAAAATTCAGTATCAAAAAAGTTTCTAATATATTGCTTCCGCCTGCACTAATTTATAATCAACTCGAATAGCAATACACTACCAAAACAGAACGTCTCACCATCTATTACCCGTGTTTTTTTCATATCTTCCATACAGTTCCAGATCAATTCGGACACAAAAATAACCGCCAAGTCATCAACTTGTGCGGTTATTTTCATTACCAAACAATAGGAATTATAGCACTGATTTTATCATATTACCCGTCGTTTTTTTCCTTGGCCAGCCTGATCAAACAGTCTTTTCCGAGAAATGCAACGCCATAGCAGAGAACTGTCCGGAACCCTTCGCTCCGCAGGTTCCTCGCATACTGCATCCTTTCGATCTGATCGAGCGCCTCCTGGCATTTACTTTCAAGAGCGCCGTCCCAAATACGAAGCATTTCTTCACTGGACGGCGCGACCTGCCGCCGAACGCAGTGAGGAGACGTTTCCACCGTGGCGTCCTTCCTTTTAACAGAAAGCCATTCGGAATGCGCGGAGACGTCTTCCCTTCCCGGGGAGTCATCCCATCCGGACAATAAATTACCCTCGACAAGTTACAGAAAATCCATGATATGCTAATTGCTGCTCTTTTGCTATCTAAAATCCAATATCTCGCCGTATGCTTTTCGGAAATACCATTTGCATTTTTTCTCTACATTACCGGGCTGTATACTTCTTAACATATAATCTCCATGCTTACTTTTTGAATAGTACAGCTTTCCTGAAGCTACAATCTGATCCACATATTCTTTATTTGCTACCGGAAGTGAACAAATGGCATCCTTCACATCCGTCTGTATTGCGCTTATAATCTGATCACTCAATTTTACATAGTTTCCGTCAAACCATCCAAACTTTTCTACATCATCCACATACTCACGTAATATTTTAGTCTCTACGTATCGCTTTAGATGATGTTCAAAGAACATTCTGGCATTTAAATCCACATCGTCAACAATACCTTTATCGCTATATACTTTTTTAAAACTGTTTTCCCAGTCAGCAATAAACCAGCTTTCCACCTCCGGAGAGGCATAAACAAGAAAGATCGGCATAGCATATGTACCCAGATTTTCGCATATTCTATCCACGATGTTTTGATTGTATTGCTCGATCTCCTGTTCCGTCAGATACGAAAATCTGCCATCCAGATCATCTTCAATCAATAGTGCCTTACACCGTAGAAGTTCCTCTCTATACCTTTTATTACTGCACATCTCGCACACTTTATCCAACAGTGCCTCTCCCGTAAGACCACTTAATTCCGGTTTTATAATTTTAGCATCTCCCTGTCTCTTTCTGGTTTTATTTGGCAGAAACTGTTTAAAATCATAAGAAGGATTTATTTTCTTCAAAAATAGCTGCATTGCTCCGGCTTCCGTGTACCCACAAGTAAAAAAACAGGCAATTCTATTTACCATGGCCATCCCCCTAATGCCGGATCATTCGTCCGATACAAGTCTCCCAGTTCCCAATCCCCCAATTCATCCGCGATATCCTGATATTGAATTTTTTTAATACGCTCGCCATCATCAAACACAAACACCGCAACATTCCCGTGTTTAAATTCTTCTGTAAACACATCCAGAAAATCCGGAGAATGTGTACTGACAAAAAACTGTTTATAATTCCCTGAAAGCAGTATCCAATGCCCTATAACCTTTTGCCACGCAGGGTGCAAATGTGTCTCCGGTTCGTCAATCGCCAACAGAGAACCCGCATTTCCCATCGGCATATTAATTAACATATTTAGTATAAGTCCTTTTAAAGTTCCTTCTGATACATCGGAAAGATCATACTGTCCATCATTGTAAATCAATTTGAAAATCAGTTTATTGTATGCTGTAACAATATCTGCAGTTTTCAAATTCGGAATCAAGTCTTTCATTCGTTCCTCAAATAAATTTTTCCAGAGAATATCTTCCGCCTTATATTTATTAAATACATT
>JAJPXU010000044.1 GCA_021205305.1 Lachnospiraceae bacterium | reverse complement strand
GGATATATTGGAAGTGTTGAGTTTTCTGAAGCAGACGGCATGTTTTATGGAAAAGTTATGGGGATTCGTGCTCTGGTTTCTTATGAAGGAGAAACAGCAAAGGAGCTGATCGAAGACTTTCATGGTGCAGTGGATGATTATCTGGCATTATGTGAAGCGGATGGGAAAGAGCCTGAGAAAGCATACAAAGGCAGTTTTAATGTGCGAATTTCCCCAGAGCTTCACAGAGCAGCTGCGGTTTTTGCGGCAGCGCATCAGATCAGCCTTAACAGTTTTGTAGAGAATGCTGTAAGTAATGAATTGGCTATGCAGAAAGGATAACAATAACTTGACAAAAACCGCTGTTCGGGCATAGAATAGCGAGGAATAAGCGCGCAATAGCGCGGCCTGCGACAGGAGGAGTGAAAAAATGGCAGCACCGTATAATCACAGAGCCATCGAACAGAAGTGGAGAGCACACTGGGAGGAGCACCCGGTGAATGTGGACGATGGCAAGAAACCGAAATATTATTGTCTGGATATGTTTCCGTATCCGTCCGGAAATGGACTTCATGTAGGTCACTGGAGAGGATACGTGATCTCAGACGTCTGGAGCAGATACAAGCTGATGCAGGGGTATTACCTGATTCATCCGATGGGATGGGATGCGTTCGGCCTTCCTGCGGAGAACTATGCGATTAAAAAGCATATCCACCCGGCGATTTCGACCGCTGAGAATGTGAAGAATATCAAAAAGCAGATCAACGATATCTCCGCGATCTATGATTGGGACCGCGAGGTAAATACGACAGATCCGGAGTTTTATAAGTGGACGCAGTGGATCTTTGTCCAGATGTTTAAAAATGGACTGGCCTATGAGAAGGAGTTCCCGATCAACTGGTGTCCGTCCTGCAAGACTGGCCTGGCGAATGAAGAAGTTGTCAATGGCTGCTGTGAGCGCTGCGGTTCTCCGGTGACAAAGAAGAATATGCGTCAGTGGATGCTGCGCATTACGAAATATGCGGATCGTCTTCTGAATGATCTGGATAAGCTGGACTGGCCGGAAAAAGTAAAGAAGATGCAGACCGACTGGATTGGCAAATCCTATGGAGCGGAAGTGGACTTTCCTGTAGACGGAAGGGATGAGAAGATTACTGTCTACACGACCCGCCCGGATACGCTGCACGGCGCGACGTTTATGGTACTTGCCCCGGAGCATGCGCTTGCCGCTTCTCTGGCGACGCCGGAGACGAAAGCGGATGTAGAGAAATATATCTTTGATTCTTCCATGCGTTCGAATGTTGACCGTATGCAGGATAAGGAAAAGACGGGTGTGTTTACCGGCTCCTACGCGATTAACCCGCTGAACGGCAAGAAGATTCCGATCTGGCTTTCCGATTATGTGCTTGCGGATTACGGTACCGGCGCGATTATGTGCGTACCGGCGCATGACGACCGTGACTTTGAGTTTGCGACCAAATTCAATATTCCGATCATTCAGGTTATCGCGAAGGATGGCCAGGAGATTGAAAATATGACCGAGGCTTATACTGCTGCTTCCGGAACGATGATCAATTCCGGCGAGTGGAATGGTATGGAGTCGGCAGTGCTGAAAAAAGAAGCGCCGCACATCATTGAAGAGATGGGCATCGGCCGTGCGACGGTGAATTATAAACTGCGCGACTGGGTATTCTCCCGCCAGCGTTATTGGGGTGAGCCGATTCCGATCATCCATTGTCCGCATTGCGGGAATGTTCCAGTACCGGAGGAAGAGCTGCCGCTGCGTCTGCCGGAGGTAGAGTCTTATGAGCCGACCGGCACAGGAGAATCTCCGCTGGCCGCAATCGACGAGTGGGTAAATTGCAAATGTCCGGTCTGCGGTGCAGACGCGAAGCGTGAGACGAACACCATGCCTCAGTGGGCGGGTTCTTCGTGGTATTTCCTGCGCTATGTGGACAACAAAAATGATAAAGAACTGGTTTCCAGAGAGAAAGCAGACAAGTATCTGCCGGTTGATATGTACATCGGCGGTGTGGAGCACGCAGTGCTGCATCTTCTGTATTCCCGTTTTTACACGAAGTTCCTGTGCGATATCGGTGTAATCGACTTTGACGAGCCGTTCCAGAAGCTGTTCAACCAGGGAATGATCACCGGTAAGAACGGCATTAAGATGAGTAAGTCCAAGGGGAATGTGGTATCCCCGGACGATCTGGTGCGCGACTATGGCTGTGACTCGCTGCGTATGTATGAGCTTTTTGTAGGCCCGCCGGAACTCGATGCAGAGTGGGATGACCGCGGCATCGACGGTGTGTACCGCTTCCTGAACCGTTTCTGGAAGCTTGCCTGCGACAGCCTGGAAGCGAACGTGGCAGAGAACAAAGAAATGGTCAAGATTCGGCATAAACTGGTGTATGATATCACCCAGCGTCTGGAAAGCTTCAGTTTGAATACGGTTATTTCCGGTTTCATGGAGTACAACAATAAGCTGATCGAGGTATCAAGAAAATCCGGCGGCGTTGACCGTGAGACCATCGAGACCTTCATCCAGCTGCTTGCGCCGTTTGCGCCGCACATTACGGAAGAACTCTGGGAGATGTACGGACATACGGATTCCGTCTTCCATACCGCATGGCCGGAGGCGGATGCCGATGCCATGAAAGACGATGAGATCGAGATTCCGGTGCAGATCAACGGAAAGACCAAGGTGGTCATCTCCATTCCGGTCGACATCTCAAAGGAAGAGGCGATCGCAAAGGGACGTGAGGCGCTTGGCGCGAAGCTGGCCGGCACAGTGGTCAAAGAAATCTATGTGCCGAAGAAGATTGTAAATATTGTCGTAAAACCGTAAGGACATTAATTTGTGGTTGACAAACGCAATTTTCAATGTTAAACTGGCAAAAGTTGAAAAACAACATTGCAAAATGCGATGACGGAGAATAGTATGCTGATTTTCTTTTTCCAGAGAGATGCCGGAAGGTGCGAGACATCAGGAGAGATCAGGGGAACTCGCTCCCGAGCGGCTGTCCGAAATCCTTTTACTGATTCAGATGTCCTTGTATCATTTATTCAATCTGAGTCGTAGAAAGCAGAGTAGACACAGACGGCACCCGACCGTTACCATGGGATGGACATAAGACTGACAGGAATATAAGTCATCTGTTTCAGAAATCAGAAAAGCAGAGCAAGGTATGTAGTCCGTGTCCGTAGAGTGTATGAGCGATCATAAATGAGAGTGGTACCGCGAAAGGTTTTGTAATCTTCCGTCTCTTAAGGCAACAGCCAAAAGAGACGGATTTTTTGTGTAAAGATTCAAAGCAGCAGCAAAAGGAAAAAACAGGCGTTGCGAGCTTGCTCGCAAAAGACTGAGTTTTCCTTTTGGGATGGGAGAGAATCTCCCATCAGCCACAAACAGTAGCTGCGCAGCAGCGAATAGCCTGCGAAGCAGGCGGGTTTGTGGCCTGCTGATTTGAATCCGGTGAAGCAGTAGCAGCAGCAAAAGGAAAAAACAGGCGTTGCGAGCTTGCTCGCAAAAGACTGAGTTTTCCTTTTGGGATGGGAGAGAATCTCCCATCAGCCACAAACAGTAGCTGCGCAGCAGCGAATAGCCTGCGAAGCAGGCGGCGCTGAACGTCCAGTGGACGTTCGATTAGCGCCGACCGAAGCGAAGCGGAGATTTGTGGCCTGCTGATTTGAATCCGGTGAAGCAGTAGCAGCAAACATTCAGGAAGGAGACAACCATTATGATGAACCCCAAGAAGTATACCCGCCAGTATTTTATGCCCCCCGAAAGATGCATGAAGTGGGCGGAAAAGGAATACGTAGATCACGCCCCCATCTGGTGCAGTGTGGACTTGCGCGATGGCAACCAGGCACTGGTGGTGCCGATGACGCTGGATCAGAAGATTGATTTTTTCAAGCTGCTGGTTGAGGTCGGCTTTAAGGAGATTGAGGTCGGCTTTCCGGCTGCTTCTGACACGGAATTCCAGTTCCTGCGCCGTCTGATTGAGGAGGATCTGGTGCCGGATGATGTGACACTGCAGGTACTGACCCAGGCGCGAGAGCATATCATTCGCAAAACATTTGATGCACTTAAGGGCGCGAAGAACGCGATTGTTCACGTATACAATTCGACTTCCCTGGCACAGCGGGAGCAGGTTTTCCATATGTCGAAGGAGGAGATTCTGAAGATAGCTGTGGACGGAGCGAAGCTTTTGCAGCAGCTCACCGATGAGGCAGGGGAGAAGTACCGCTTTGAATACAGCCCGGAGAGCTTTACCGGTACGGAAGTAGAGTATGCGGCGGAGGTTTGCAATGCAGTGCTGGATGTGTGGAAGCCGACCGCGGACCGCAAGGCGATTATCAATCTGCCGAGTACGGTGCAGATGTCGATGCCGCATGTGTACGCGAGCCAGATTGAGTATATGAATGAGCATCTGAAGTACAGAGAAAATGTAGTGCTTTCCCTTCATCCGCACAATGACAGAGGCTGCGGCATCTCAGACGCGGAGATGGGTATGCTGGCAGGCGCGGACCGCATTGAGGGTACCCTTTTTGGAAACGGCGAGCGCACCGGCAATGTGGATATTGTGACACTGGGTATGAACATGTATGCACAGGGAGTCGATCCGGAACTGAATTTCAACGATATGACAAAGATCACGGAAGCGTATGAAAAGTATACGGGCATGAAAGTGGACGAGAGAAGTCCGTACGCGGGCGCTCTGGTATTTGCCGCGTTTTCCGGTTCTCATCAGGACGCGATCGCGAAGGGCATGAAATATCGCGAGGAGCATCACTGCGATACATGGACAGTTCCGTATTTGCCAATTGATCCGACGGATATCGGCCGTTCCTACGATGCAGATGTCATCCGCATCAACAGCCAGTCCGGCAAGGGCGGCGTTGGCTATATTCTGGAACAGAATTACGGCCTGAAGCTTCCGAAAAAAATGCGTGAAGCGATGGGATATGCGGCAAAGGGGGTTTCCGACGAACAGCATAAGGAACTGTTGCCGGAAGAAATTTTCCAGCTCTTTAAAGATAAGTTCGAGAACATTACCGAACCATACAGCATTCCGGAGATGCATTTTAAGCAGCACAATGGCATTATCGCGGAAGTGACAGTGACCTGCGATGGCAAGACAAACGTCATCAAAGCTTCCGGCAATGGCCGCCTGAATGCGGTGAGCAACGCGATGAAGCGTCATTTCCGTCTGGAGTATGATCTGGTAACCTATGAGGAGCATGCGCTTGAGCAGAGTTCCAGTTCCCGGGCGATTGCTTATGTGGGCATTCGGGAGAAAAAGACCGGTGCGCTTCACTGGGGTGCCGGACTTGATGTCGATATCATACGGGCATCGGTAGACGCGCTTCTGACTGCGATTAATCACATGGCGGTAAAGCAGGCAGAAGGGGAAAATTAATCAGAGAATATGATTTATTATAAGCCGACCGTAAAAAGTCGGCTTATAATAATTTCAAACAGCATATCAAATGGTTTTTCCGATATAGGCGTTTTCTTCTTCGAAGTCCGGCATGGAGGAATAATCGTTCTTTTCGGTACTCAGCACATAGTGTGTTTTGGTCAGACGGACTCCCTCCTGCTGCTTAATCTCACGGTGGATCTCTTCCAGCTCTCTGGAGGAGTGGCAGCAGATTTTCAGCATGTAGTCGAATTCCCCTGTCAGATAATAACAGGAGATGATGTGCGGGTTGGTGCGCACATATCGGACGAAAGGATCGGAAAAGCGAGGGTGTTCCAGGCTGACTTCCATCAGTACGGTCAGGTCATTTCCAATTTTGGAATCATCCATGATAATCGTGTAAGACTGGATGATTCCGGAGGCCTCCAGCTTCCGGATTCGTTCGATTACAGAGGAAACCGAGAGGTGAATCTCGTGGCTGATATCAGAAGCCTTGCGGCGCCCATTTTCTTTCAGAGCTAAAATAATTTTATGATCAATGGAATCCATAAAGATGCTCCTTTCTATACCGGTTCACAGCCTGTGAAATCGGGTTAAAAAAAACAGAGACGCAAAGCAAATGCCTGACGTCTCTGTCTTTATTTCTTTCAATTTTATAGCTGTTTTTCCAAAAAGTCAATCGGAAATATTTCTGAATCAAACATACTTCGTTCGATTTTTTTTCACATTGGAAACATAATTTGGCATTAAAGTGTTTGCGTGTCTGAGAAAAAACAAACGGAATATTTCGAACGGAGGTAGAAAAATTATGAAGAAAAAACAAATCGCAGTGATGATGGGGCTGGTAATTACGGCTGTTCCGACGGCAGCGTGCGCGCAGGAGAGTCAGACGGAAGTGGTTGCGGAAGCAGCGGACGGCGAGGAAGCACCAGAGGATCTGCCGGATGAAGCGCAGGAGGTTTCCCAGATGGTAATGGGAACCGTGACAGAGATTGGAGAAGACTATATTACAGTTTCGGTCACAACAGGTATGGGCGGTCGGAATATGGAGATACCGGATGGTGACGGGGAAGCGGCAGATAATGGTGAAGCGCCGACAGACGGGGAAGCGGTTGATGGCATGGCAGAAGATGGCGAAAACGCCGACAATGCCGGGATGAGTGATGAAGCTGCTGGTGAGATAGGGATGGCGGAAGCTGAAACAGAAACGCAGACCATCACACTGACGGAAGAGACGCAGTATCTGAAAGTAAGCGGCGGTATGGGCGGACAGGATATGGAATCCGGTGACGGCGAGGCGATGGAAATGCCGGACGGAGAAGCACCATCGGATGCAGGTGGTGAAGCACCGTCAGATGCGGGCAGTCAAGCACCGTCAGATGCGGGCAGTCAAGCACCGTCAGATGCGGGTGGTGAAGCACCGTCAGATGCGGGTGGTGAAGCACCGTCAGATGCGGGTGGTGAGGCACCATCAGATGCAGGTGGTGAGGCACCTTCCGATATGGGCGAAGGCGGAGAGGGTTCTACAGGCGGATCCGGCATGGGTGGTTCTGCGGAAACAGAAGAGATTACGCTTTCTGATATCGAAGTCGGCGATACGGTTATTATCACCTTAAACGACGATGGGACGGCAGCTGCCGTTACGGTACAATCCGGCGATTTCAGTATGGGCGGCGGTGATATGGGCGGCTCCGGAATGGGAGGAGACATGGGAGGCGGCAGTTCCTCCGGCGTGGACAGCTATGATGCTGTGAACACGATTACAGAGGACACGACGATCGACTCGGAAGAGATTACTTCCACAGGTACAGATGAAAATGCGATCCTGGTATCGGAAGATGTGACAGCGATTCTGACTAATGACACCATTGTCCGGGAATCCGATGACAGCACTGGCGGTGACAATTCCAGTTTTTACGGTGTGGGTGCTGCACTTTTGGCAACGGATGGCACTCTGATTGTCAGCGACAGCACGATCTCCACGGATTCTGAGGGCGGCGCGGGTGTATTTGCGTACGGCGACGGTGTAGTCTATGTTATGGATACCGTGATTGATACGCAGCTGAATACCTCCGGCGGCATTCATGTAGCGGGCGGCGGTACGCTTTATGCCTGGGATGTGACCGCGACGACGAATGGAACTTCTTCCGCAGCTGTTCGCAGTGACCGTGGCAGTGGAACGATGGTCGTTGACGGTGGTACTTATACATCCAATGGGTCGGATTCTCCGGCAGTATACTGTACGGCGGAAATTGCTATTAATGACGCGACTTTGACGTCGACTGGTGCAGAAGCGGTATGTATCGAAGGATTGAACACACTTCGTCTTTTCGATTGCGACCTGACCGGTATGGCTCCGGACGATGAGCGCAACGACGTGACCTGGACGGTGATTGTATATCAGAGTATGTCCGGCGACTCTGAGGTGGGAAATGGTACTTTCCAGATGGTAGGCGGTACATTGACATCCACAAATGGCGGGCTGTTCTACACGACGAATACGGAATGCACGATCACCCTGGAAGATGTAGAGATTACAGCAGCGGATGACTGTGAGTTTTTCCTGCAGTGCACCGGAAACACGAACTCCAGAGGCTGGGGTACGACCGGCAGCAATGGCTCTGACTGTCTGTTTACCGCGATTAGCCAGACCATGGATGGTGATGTGATCTGGGATTCCATCAGCACGCTTGATTTTTACATGACAGACGGAAGCACGCTGACGGGGGCTGTCGTCAATGACGAGACCTGGGCCGGAAATGGCGGCAGCGGTTACTGTAACGTGATCATCAGTGAGGATTCGGCCTGGATTGTGACCGGTGACAGTACAGTGACGAACCTTTCGTGCAGCGGAACGATTACGGATGCGGATGGCAATACGGTCACGGTTGTGGGAACAGATGGTACGGTCTACGTGGAGGGAACCAGCGCCTATACGATTACAGTAGAGTCCTATAGTGACAGTGCCGATACGACCGGAGCGTCAACGACGGACAGCTTTGAGGATTATGCGGTGGAACGTCCGGAAGTGTAAATACACAGAAAACAGCTTTTCACTTAAAGTCTATATCCTCTCTCTATATGAAACCATCCCGGTTTTGCCGGGGTGGTTTTTTCGACCGAAACTCTTTTTT
>JAJPXU010000004.1 GCA_021205305.1 Lachnospiraceae bacterium | reverse complement strand
CAAATCCCCCAAGATTGGGGGTTGGGGGGGCTGATGTGTCGAAGACACTTTTTTAAAGCATTTTTTCAAAAAGGGTAAAAAAGCTTCTATAGTAGTAGCCAGAATTCGAAATTAACGAAAACTATACTTGTGCACAGATTTTCCTTTCACCATTAGTTCCAGATATCCTGAAGAGTAATTGTGCCGATGGGCTCCTCAATCCCAGTCAAATCTACCGGTGATTTTGATATGAAAACATATTTATAGCAATTCATGCCTGTTGCTTTCACCTGTGTTATTTCTTCGCGAACGGCAGCTGCGGATATTTTTTCTTCCCGGAATTTGACTTCATAAAAAACATACCCTTTCTGGTCTTGTGTGACAATATCAAATTCACCGTTTCTGCGCTCTGCGGGAAGATCATAATAGTATTTCCCGATTCTTTCTATGACCGGTGAAATCTGTCCCGCCTGGTTCTTTCGAATCAGATACTGCCTGCAAATCTCTTCAAAGTAATGCGGTACATAGATTGATTCAAAATCCTCTCTGATATATTTATCATAAAATGCCTTCGGATCCATGATCTTTCTTTGAGAGGCATATCGGAAAATATATCGATAATAGAAAGCAGAAAGCGGGTCGCTGATATGATAACTTGCCTTTCGCTTATTTCTTTCATCATTAATCGGTGTTCTCCTCTCTACCACTTCCATTTTGGAAAGCTTATCAAGCACGTCCACCAGGGTAGGGCCGCTGGATACATGAGACTGATCAAGAATATCTTTATACTTTGAATATCCCCTGGACAGTGCTTCAAATACTTCATTAGCATTTGTTATTTTTGATATTTCTGCGTTCAGATACAAGGGAACCTCGTTCTCCAGACGCGCCTCCGGAGTCACCAGAAGTTCCATTAAATTTTCCTCTGCGGAAACCGAATCATCAACCAGTCGGTTATAGTAGGGGATACCTCCAAATACAGAATAAATCCTCACTCTGTCTTCTTCGGATAATCCTTGATAGAACTCTGCAGATTTATAATAATCCATAGGCTTTAAATTAATCGTAAGATCAATGCGGCCATACAGCGGGTTTGCATGCTCTAACAGATTTCTCATAATCTCTACATAGGACCCCAGAATAATGAATGTGAGCTTTGCAGAGTCTCTGTATTTATCAATCATCGTTTGCAGGATACTGTCCATTCCCCTGATGTTCTCCCGAAGGTAGGGGTATTCATCCAGGACAAAAATCATGTTTTCCTCACAGGCTCTTTGAAAGATGTACTCCAGTACTTCATCTATGGATTGATACCCCAGCTTCGGAAGCTGAAGCTCTTCCGATAAAATATTGCAGATTCCCTGCGCATTACTTTCCTCTGCAACTTGTCTGCATTCATAATAAATACCTGGCACCGTTGTATTTTTAAGCAACTGCTTCACCAGTTCACTTTTACCTACACGTCTTCGCCCATAGATCAGGATTGTCTGCATGGCACCGTCTTTATGTGTTTTAGCAATTGCACGATTCAACTTACTTAATTGTTCTTCTCTTCCAATAAATCTCATCTTGTTCGGCCACCTCCGACTCGATTTTAATCGAATATATTATACTACAGTTTTTCCATTTTGCAATCCTTTAAAGATGTACCGGGTCTGATCATGTGTCAGCTTGTGAACGACGGCGTTTCGGATATGCATTGTATGAGTGACGCTTATCTTGCTGAGGATTTAAAGGAAGAATATTAGTAACTGAACAGCAGGCCGCAGGATAGTTGTATGGTGCTTGAGGTATTTAGCGCCGGTTTGTCCTCACATACCCGCTTGCCAGAATACCGAACAAATCAAAAGGCGCGACCTGTACCGAGGACGGCTACACAGGTGATGAAGTATGCACGGTATGTGGAGAGACGGTAAAGACCGGTGAGATGCTTCCTGCTGCCGGGCATATCTGGGGAAAAGGTGTGGTTACAAAGGAGCCTACCAGCACTGCAAGCGGGACACAAACCTACACCCGTACGGTATGCGGTAAAACCAGAACGGTGACGCTCCCGGCAACCGGTGAAACGATAAAACACGGCCTGGTACTGGATGATGATGGATTCTGCCGTATATAGTCGATTTGCCAGAAAAAATCAGTGATTATCGTGCTTTTTTCACGTTTCACAAATTGACAATTCTGTAGGGAGTAGGCTATAATGAAGAAATGTGCGATAGGGCCGAAATGAGTGTGAAATACGGGTTGAACATAACTCAGGATGGCCTGATATCGGGAATTGTTATAAATGGCTGCGGCTGTGAAAATCGGAACAGCTGCATGAGGGGTGCAGGAGGATGCAGGACATGCTGTATGACAAGGTAGAGACGAATCGGAATTATGTAGAGTCCGAGAAGAAGATTGGCGCGTTCTGGAAAGAAAACAGGACGTTTGAGGAGAGTATGAAAGTTCGTGAGGGGCAGCCGATTTATACGTTTTATGACGGGCCGCCAACCGCGAATGGAAAGCCGCATATCGGACACGTGCTGACCCGTGTGATTAAGGATATGATCCCGCGTTATCACACAATGAAGGGTGAGATGGTGCCGAGAAAGGCCGGATGGGATACGCACGGTCTGCCGGTAGAGCTGGAGGTGGAGCGACAGCTTGGCCTGGATGGCAAGGAGCAGATTGAAGAGTACGGCATGGAGCCGTTTATTGAGCATTGTAAGGAAAGCGTCTGGAAGTATAAGGGGATGTGGGAGGATTTCTCACAGACGGTTGGTTTCTGGGCAGATATGGACGATCCGTATGTGACATACCATGATGACTTCATTGAGTCAGAATGGTGGGCACTGAAGGAGATCTGGAATAAGGGTCTTTTGTATAAGGGGCACAAGATTGTGCCGTACTGCCCGCGCTGCGGGACGCCGCTTTCGAGCCACGAGGTGGCGCAGGGATATAAGGATGTCAAGGAACGCTCGGCGATTGCACGCTTTGAGGTGAAAAATACGCCGGAGTTTCTGATGGCGGATGCCGTAAAGGGTGGTCTGGACGAGTCGGAGAAGATTTATATCCTGGCGTGGACGACGACGCCGTGGACACTTGCGTCCAATGTGGCTCTGTGTGTGAATCCGCATGAGACGTATGTGATGGTTCGGATGAAGGATCTGACGGCGTTGGGCGATGCTGCGGATGGCCAGCCGACGAAAGAATCCGGCTACGTGTATATTCTGGCGCAGGCGCTGTGTGATACTGTGCTTGGAGTGGATGCATATGAGATTCTTGGAACGTATGTGGGCAAGGATCTGGAATATGTGGAATATGAGGCGCTCTATCCGGCAAAGCTGTCGAAGAAGGGCTATTATGTAGTCTGTGACGACTATGTGACGATGTCAGACGGTACCGGCGTGGTTCATATCGCTCCGGCGTTTGGTGAGGATGATAATAAGGTCGGCAAAAAATACGATCTCCCGTTCCTCCAGCTGGTGGATGACCGGGGTATGATGACGAAAGAGACGAAATGGCCGGGGCGTTCCTGTGTGCTGCGCAAGGATCTGGAAAATGAGCCGGGCGTGAACATGGATGTGATTAAAGATCTGGATGAGCGCGGGCTGCTTTTTGCGGCGCCGAAGTTTGAGCACAGCTATCCGCACTGCTGGCGCTGTGACACGCCGCTGATTTACTACGCGCGTGAGTCCTGGTTTATCCGCATGACCGCAGTACGCGACGACCTGATTCGCAATAATAATACGGTAAACTGGATTCCGGAGAGCATCGGCAAGGGTCGTTTCGGCGACTGGCTGGAGAATGTGCAGGACTGGGGTATTTCCAGAAACCGCTACTGGGGCACGCCGCTGAATATCTGGGAGTGTGAGTGCGGCCATATGCATTCGATCGGCAGCAAGGAAGAGCTGTTCCGGCTGTGGAAGGAATGGAAGGCTGGTGAGAATGCTTCTGGAGCAGGAGATGGTTCTGACACGGATGTGATTCCTGACGATATTGAACTCCACCGTCCTTACATCGACGCGGTAAAGATTCGCTGTCCGAAGTGCGGCAAAACGATGCGCCGTGTGCCGGAGGTCATTGACTGCTGGTTTGATTCCGGCGCGATGCCGTTTGCGCAGTATCACTATCCGTTTGAAAATAAAGACTATTTTGAGACGCATTTCCCGGCGCAGTTTATCTCTGAGGCGGTAGATCAGACGAGAGGCTGGTTCTACTCTCTGATGGCGATTTCGACGCTGATTTTCAATAAGGCGCCGTTTGAGAATGTCATCGTGCTCGGCCATGTACAGGATGAGAATGGCCAGAAGATGAGCAAATCAAAGGGGAACGCGGTCGATCCGTTTGAAGCGCTGGATCAGTACGGGGCGGATTCCATTCGCTGGTATTTCTATATCAACAGCGCGCCGTGGCTGCCGAATCGTTTCCACGGCAAGGCCGTGATGGAAGGTCAGCGCAAGTTCCTGGGGACGCTGTGGAATACCTATGCGTTCTATGTGTTGTACGCGAACATTGACAATTTTAACCCGCTGGATTATGCAAAAGAGGGCAAGGGCGACGCCGGTGAAAAGGCTGCGCTTTATCTGAAAGCAAATGTTGAGCAGCTTCCGGTGATGGACAAATGGCTGCTCTCCAAGATGTATACCATGGTGCGCTCGGTGGATGAGAACCTTGGCGCTTACCGTATTCCGGAAGCGGCGCGCGCGCTGCAGGATTTTGTGGACGATATGAGCAACTGGTATGTCCGCAGAAGCCGTGAGCGTTTCTGGGCAAAGGGCATGGAGCAGGATAAGATCAACGCCTATATGACGCTGTATACGGCGCTTGTGAATACCTGCAAGGCCGCGGCGCCGATGATTCCGTTTATGACGGAAGAGATTTACCGCAATATCGTGGTGAAAATTGATGCTGCTGCGTCTGAAAGCATTCACCTGTGCCTGTTCCCGGCGGTCGATGAGGCGATGATTGATCCGGAGCTGGAGAAGAACATGGATGAGGTGCTGAAAATCGTGGTGATGGGGCGTGCCTGCCGCAATACCGCGAGCATCAAGAACCGTCAGCCGATGGCCACAATGTACGTAAAAGCCGCGAATGCACTGGAAGGATACTTTGTGGATATCATCCGCGATGAGCTGAATGTGAAGCAGGTACTGTTTACAGACGATGTCAGCCAGTTTACCTCTTATACGTTTAAGCCGCAGATGCGCACCGTCGGCCCGAAATATGGCAAGCTGCTTGGAAAAATCCGCCAGATTCTGCCGGAGTTAGACGGCAATCAGGCGATGAAGGAGCTGAAGACGAACGGTGTCCTGAAGCTGGATGTCGACGGGAATGAGGTGCTTCTGACAGAGGAAGACCTGCTGATTGACGCAGCGCAGGCAGAGGGCTATGTTTCGGAAAACAATGGTGAAATTACCGTGGTGATTGATACCAATCTGACGCCGGAGCTGATTGAAGAAGGCTTTGTGCGTGAGCTGATCAGTAAGATTCAGACGATGCGTAAAGAAGCCGGCTTTGAAGTGATGGATAAGATTCGCGTATCCGTGACCGGAAATGAGAAGATTGTCGGTGTGATGCAGCGGTCCCAGAAAGAGATTCTTTCCGAGACCATGGCAGTAGAAGCGGAATATGGCGCGGCGATCGGCTACAGCAAAGAGTGGAGCATCAATGGCGAGACGGCGACGATTGGTGTAGAGAAGATTGAGAATCAATAGTAACGATTCATCTATTCAGAACAGCAGGCCATAAGGCGCTGTTCTGAATTGTTGAAAAAATTCATCGCGAAGCGCCGCGGATTTCTATAAAGATGGAGAATCTGCGGCTGACGGATAAGGCGATTTTTCATAGATTTAGACGGAAACTGCGAGATATCTCTGGAAATCTGGTATATGGCTTTGACTTCTGGCAATCGGTGTGCCGGGGACTATGAGATATTGAGAGACGGAAAAGAGAGGGACTTATTATGAGCAAATTAATGGACAAGGAATTATTTAAGGAGCGCGTGAAGGACAATGTCCGCACGCTGTACCGCAAGACGATCAAGGAAGCGACACAGCAGCAGCTGTTCCAGGCAGTGTCTTATGCGGTGAAGGACGAGATTATCAACAACTGGCTGGCTTCCCAGAAGCAGTTTGAGATTGACGACCCGAAGATGGTTTATTATATGTCAATGGAGTTCCTGATGGGACGTGCCCTGGGCAACAACCTCATCAACCTGACTGCTTACAAGGAGGTCAAGGAAGCGCTCGATGAGATGGGCTTTGACCTGAATGTAATCGAGGATCAGGAGCCGGACGCGGCGCTCGGCAACGGCGGCCTTGGCCGTCTGGCGGCGTGCTTCCTGGATTCCCTTTCGACACTGGGCTATATGGCTTATGGCTGCGGCATCCGCTATCATTACGGAATGTTTAAGCAGAAGATCGAGGATGGTTATCAGAAGGAAGTGCCGGACAACTGGCTTAAGGATGGCAATCCGTTTGAGCTGCGCCGTCCGGAATACGCGAAGATCGTTAAATTCGGCGGCTATGTGCGCGTAGATTATGATGAGAAGACCGGAAGAAACTACTTTACACAGGAAGGCTATCAGTCGGTGCGTGCGGTACCGTATGACATCCCGATCCTTGGCTACAACAATAATATCGTAAATACTCTGCGTGTCTGGGATGCGGAAGCGGTGACCGACTTCCAGCTGGATTCCTTTGACAAGGGCGATTATCAGAAGGCAGTGGAGCAGGAAAACCTGGCGAAGAACCTGGTAGATGTGCTTTACCCGAATGACAATCACTACGCGGGCAAGGAGCTCCGTCTGAAACAGCAGTATTTCTTTATTTCTGCCAGTGTACAGACAGCAATTGCTAAGTACAAAAAAACACATGACGATATCCGCAAATTCTATGAGAAGGTGACCTTCCAGCTCAACGATACGCACCCGACCGTGGCGGTTGCGGAGCTGATGCGTATCCTGATCGATGAAGAGGGGCTGACCTGGGAGGAAGCGTGGGATGTCACGACAAAGACCTGCGCGTACACCAACCACACGATCATGTCCGAAGCGCTGGAGAAATGGCCGATTGAACTGTTCTCCAGACTGCTTCCGCGTATCTATCAGATCGTAGAGGAGATCAACCGCCGTTTTGTAAATGAGATTCAGCAGCGGTATCCGGGCAATCAGGAGAAGATCCGCAAGATGGCGATCATCTATGACGGACAGGTGAAGATGGCGCATCTGGCGATTGCGGCCGGTTATTCCGTGAACGGCGTAGCAGAGCTGCACACCGAGATCCTGAAGAAACAGGAACTGAAGGATTTCTATGAGATGATGCCGGAGAAGTTCAACAATAAGACGAATGGTATCACGCAGAGAAGATTCCTGCTGCACGCGAATCCGCTTCTGGCCGATTGGGTGACCGAGCATATCGGCGACGAGTGGATCACCGACCTTCCGCAGATCGCGAAGATGAAGGTGTATGTGGACGATCCGAAGGCACAGCAGGAATTCATGAATATCAAATACCAGAACAAGGTGCGCCTTGCAAAGTATATCAAGGAGCACAATGGCGTTGACGTGGATCCGCGCTCGATTTTTGATGTACAGGTAAAGCGTCTGCATGAGTATAAGCGTCAGCTGCTGAACATTCTTCATGTGATGTATCTGTATGATCAGATCAAGGATCATCCGGAGATGCCGTTCTATCCGAGGACCTTTATCTTTGGCGCAAAGGCGGCGGCAGGCTATCGCCGTGCGAAGCTGACGATCAAGCTGATCAACAACGTAGCGGATGTGATCAACAACGACAAGTCCATCAATGGCAAGCTGAAGGTTGTATTTATCGAAGACTATCGTGTATCCAACGGTGAGCTGATTTTTGCGGCGGCGGATGTGTCTGAGCAGATTTCGACCGCGAGCAAGGAAGCTTCCGGTACCGGCAATATGAAGTTCATGCTGAACGGTGCTCCGACCCTTGGCACGATGGACGGCGCGAACGTGGAGATTGTAAAGGAAGTTGGCGAAGAGAACGCGTTTATTTTCGGACTTTCCGCGGACGAAGTCATCCGCTTTGAGAATGAAGGCGGCTATCATCCGACCGATTACTTCAACAATGATCAGGATATTCGCCGTGTGCTGATGCAGCTGATCAACGGTGAGTTTTCACACAATAATCCGGAGCTGTTCCGCGATATCTACGATTCTCTGTTGAACACCAACAGCTCTGACCGCGCGGATACCTACTTCATTCTGGCTGACTTCAAGTCCTATGCGGCCGCACAGAAGAGAGTAGAGGAAGCGTACCGTGATGAGACCCGTTGGGCTAGAATGGCTATGATGAATATGGCCTGCAGCGGCAAGTTTACTTCGGATCGTACCATCCAGCAGTATGTGGATGAGATCTGGCATCTGGACAAGGTGGAAGTGAAGGTAGATCCGGAATCGTTTGAGATGTAAATGTGGAAAGCGAAAGACCAGAAGAGACGGATCTGGAGCTTCTATAGAGGATAGGATAACCCCTGCTTTCGGTGAGAAGTACCCGAACGGCAGGGGTTTTATCTTATGTACTAATACTTCCCACACCTGAAATGGCATGTAGCCCTTTATTTTCAACGGTTCG
>JAJPXU010000135.1 GCA_021205305.1 Lachnospiraceae bacterium | reverse complement strand
TCATTCAGGAGAAGGGATTTTTTTTACTTCAAGAATACTGGATAATTTTGCGGTTGTTTCCGATGGAAAAATATTTTCTCATAATAAATTTACGGATAAAATAAAAGATATTGCAGAAGAGAGGGCTTTGGGAAAGCTGACTGATGGAAACGGAACAGTTGTTTATATGCAGCTTTCTAATTTCAGCAAAAAAGTGTTGAAAGAGGTGTTTGATTTGTTTGCAGATGTGGATGGCGGCTTTACAAAAACGAGAGTGCCCGTTAAGAATATATATGAAAATGATCCAGTATCCCGGTCGCAAGCGAAACGTTTATGTCAGAGATTTGACAAATTTCAGGAGGTAGAGCTTGATTTTGAAGGAGTGCAGGAGATCGGGCAGGGGTTTGCACATGAGTTGTTTGTTGTATTTCAAAATGCTCATAAAGAAGTGCGGTTAACGCCAATTAATATGTCTTCGGACGTAGAGAAAATGATACATCATGTGAAGCAGTAAGTAAAAGTAATTGCAAGGGGCGGAAACTAATATGAATCTCCACTTTATGTGTAAAATCCAGTACAATTGTAAGAAAAAGCTTGCATATCCGGATATCCGTGCTATAATCCGAATTAATATAAATAATAGCGAAGTAGGAATCTATGCGTGAAGTGTTCATTGGATGGGGAGTCGCCGTGAAACGAAAAATCCAGCCTTTGACGCGCTATAATAGAGTACGGTCTGAGCCGTTTGCTCTGCGTATCTGAAAGGACAGAGATTTACGATATATTTTCCACACCCGTTGCTACAGTTATGAGACATCTCATAATGTGGATGGCGTATTATTTATAGATGGCTTTGCCAGATGAGAAGGGAATGCCCTTTTTGGCAGGGCTGCAGCCTGTGGTGGAAGTCCCATTGCACCTGTTTGGCGGTGAAACAAAGCCGCAAATTGTATGGTATGTGATGGGGCGGCTCCTTCTGCGTTGTTTGGAGCATCGACACAGCTTGCGTGGAGGAAACGCAGACGATTCCTCTCCGTCTTAAAGTGTATGTTCTGAACAGCCATGACACATTATGGAGGTGTTTTTCTTATGAAAAAGTTTCTGGGTATGCTGGCAGAGTCCGGCAGGGAACTGAAAAAAGTTAAGGTCATGACTTTCTGCGCGATGCTGGCGGCTCTTGCGGTTGTCCTGAGCTACGTGTCATCCATCAACATCGGCCCTTACATCAGGATTGGATTTTCTAATATTCCCAATCAGCTGGTGGATCTTTTCTTTGGCCCGACGACCGGCGCACTGTTCGGGGCGATTCTCGATGTCCTCAAATACCTGATTAAGCCGGACGGCGCATTTTTCTTTGGTTTTACCTTTGACGCGATGCTGGCGGCTTTTATCTATGGCTGTTTTTATTACAAAAGGCCGTTGGAGCTTTGGAGAGTGCTTGCTGCGGATGGTCTTGTTGCGCTGATTGTGAATGTTGGCTTTGCTACTTATTGGCTTTCCGTGCTGTACGGACAGGGATTTATGGCGCTGCTTCCGGCCAGAGCTCTGAAGAACGTGATTATGTGGCCGATTGAATCTATTATTTATTACGTGCTCGCGAAAGCGCTGCAGCGAACCGGTGTATTTAACGATTTCCTGGTGTTTAAGCCGGAGAAGGATAAGAAGTCGGAAAAGAGACAGCCGGCGTAAAGGAACCAGCGTTCACCGATACATAAGTACATCAGAATATAAGAACATAAGAAAAACCATTTGTCAGGACTCCCTGTCTGCTTGCTGACAAATGGTTTTTTTCTGATGAAAATTGCATTGCGGCCGAACAAAATCAATGTTATACTGAATCGAAAGAAACAGTGGCAGGCCGACATTTGGATGTCCCTGTCTATGGAGAAAAAGGAGGAAGAAGGGATATGAGATATCAGGGCATTATTTTTGATCTTGACGGCGTGATTTGCTTCACGGACAAGTATCATTACCAGGCATGGAAGGCACTGGCAGATGAGATCGGCGTGTATTTTGATGAGACGATCAACAATCGTCTGCGTGGCGTGAGCCGCATGGCAAGCCTGGATATTATTCTGGAAAGAAGCGAGAAGGAGTATACGCAGGAAGAGAAAGAGCAGATGGCGGCGAAGAAGAATGAGATGTACCGCGGCCTGCTGGAGCAGATGTCGCCTGCTGATTTAAGCGCGGAAGTTAAAGAGACGCTGGACGCACTGCGGGCGACCGGCGCGAAGCTGGCGATCGGCTCCTCCAGCAAAAATGCGAAGCTGATCCTGAACCGGATCGGGCTGGGCGATTATTTTGACGCGATCAGCGACGGAACCAATATCACACACTCCAAGCCGCATCCGGAGGTATTTTTAAAGGGGGCTGAATTCCTTGGCCTGGAGCCGAAAGACTGCCTTGTCGTGGAAGACGCGCTGGCGGGCATTGACGCTGCTGTCGCCGGTGGCTTTGACGGCGCTGGACTGGGTGAGGCCGCTACCCATGAAAAAGTGACCTGGCCGCTGAAAACTTTTGCGGATCTGAAGCAGATTCAGGGATGATTCTATGATGCATATCTGTGGAAAATAGTGTATATTTCGTCAGAGCGTGTTGCAGCAATTTGGGGTACAGCGAGAGAAGAGGGACTGTGAAAAGCGGTCCCTCTGCGCAATTATTGTAAAAAATAGAAACGTCCATCTTATCAACAAAGACGATCATTTGCCGCTGTACAATTCCCTCTCACACAGCCGCAGCATTTTCGCTTTCATTTCTTCGATGTCCAACACCCCGTAAGCAAATCCTTTTTTCACCAGTACCTCCGGCAGATATTCATCATATTTGTCGAAGATGGGCACTTCTTTGGGATAGACCAGGTTCATCGGGTCAATGGGCTTGTTCAGTTCTTCCTGAAGAATCGTCCAGAATTCCCGTTCGGATACCGTCATGACAAACTGGATGAAATAGGGGCGAGAGGAATCTAATCCCTTTATGCCCAGGCGCTTGCCGCATATAAGCTTTAGAAAACGCTCCAGAGCCAGGAAGGCATAGGTGCCAAGCCAGGGGAACAGGGCGTACATACTGCCGCCGAGGCAGATCAGCGATCGTTCGCCAAGTCCGGCGTTTTTGGCGGAAGTCCGGGCGGCGGCAAGCCTGATCCTGGCGTTTTTCATCAGGTAAGGATAGCTTCGCGCCGCACCAGGTTTCAATGGCGTTTGTTTGGTATCTGTCGAGGCAGACTGCGGTTCGGGGGCATGAGAGGAAGGCTCCTCCTCACAGAGGACGCCCAGCATCCGCTCCAGAATCCGGGTGTGGATGTCTCCGGGAACTTCGCCGAAGTAGGCGGGGACTTTGCCCTTGATCAGCTCGCAGTAGACCATGTGCCGCTTGTGGTCGACCTCATCCACCAGCCAGACGTGACCGGCGATGGCGATTTTTTCTCCTGCGGGAGGCGGCTTTACGATGGTGCCGAGTTCTTCTGAACCGGCGCGAACCGTGTATTCTTCATTTTCCTGGAAAACAGCATAAAATTTAAAATTATTGACCACGCGTTCTCCGGCCAGACCGACGATCAGGCCGCCTGCCTCGGTTCGCTCAATATGCCCGGTTTCCAGCAGGTGCCGCAGAAGAATTCGAAAGTCTTCCTGCGTGATTTTGCGGAAGTAGCGAAGCGTCAGAATGCGGGAGGCCAGCTCGGCCGGGGTCATCTCGCCGCAGGAGGCGAGCGTACTCATGGTCTGGTGGTAGAGCAGGCTGTAGGGCAGGGCGTCCATTTTCGGCGGCTCCACCCAGCGCTCTTCCAGGTAGAGCTGCACCAGGGCGATTCCCTGGATCAGTTTCCAGGGAATGGTGGCCGGCAGGAGCGCTCGCGCTTCCGGCGGCTCTTCGCGCATGACAAACCACATCTCCGGCGGCAGGTCCCGCCGCCCGGTCCGTCCCATGCGCTGCAAAAAAGAGGATACGGTATAGGGCGCGTCAATCTGAAACGCCCGCTCCAGCCTGCCGATATCAATGCCCAGTTCCAGCGTAGCCGTTGTCACTGTGGTCTGGAACTGTTCTTCGTCTTTCATGACAGCTTCTGCGGTTTGTCGGTAAGATTCTGACAGGTTGCCATGGTGAATGAGAAAACGGTCCGGTTCGTTTTTCGCCTCGCAATACTGGCGGAGCGTCGTGGTGACGGCTTCACACTCTTCTCTGGAATTGACGAATACCAGACATTTTTTTCCTCTGGTATGCTCAAAAATGTAACCGATGCCGGGATCGGCTTCTTTTGGCGCAATGTCCGTTCTGGGGGAGAGCGCACCATCTGGTTCGAAATCATTTTCGGGAAAAAGAGCATCTTCTGATGCGGTATTTTCTGTAGACGGTGATTCCTTTTTGAAGTTGGCCTGGGCTGAGCGATTTCGTGAATTGTCCGAAGTATCATTAACAGCTAGTGTCGTCTGGTTTTTTGTGTCGTCGGCCATTGCGGATGCAGACAGGAGAGCCCCTCTGTTTGATGAAGTTTCTGGTGGTACCTGATTGTGAATTTTCGTAGGTGCTCCTGGATTGGTCGGCGGAAAGGTGTAAAAATGCTCCATGGACAGCCGCCATTTGATGCCGCCCTGGGGAAGCTTTGGAATGATGGTTTTCCGCCCGGTACCCGCCGACAGAAAGGCGCCCGCCTCTTTGGGGTCGCCGATGGTGGCGGAAAGGCCGATTCGCCGGGGATTCACACCCGCCTGCCGACAGAGCCGTTCGATCAGGCACAGCGTCTGGCCGCCGCGGTCGCCGCGCATCAGAGAATGGATTTCATCGATCACGATGAAGCGCAGGTCGCCAAAGAGCTTTGTGATGGCGGAATGCTTGTGCAGGAGCATCGCTTCCAGACTTTCCGGTGTGATCTGCAAAATGCCGGAGGGATGCTTCATCATTTTATTTTTGTGAGACTGCGATACATCTCCGTGCCAGTGCCAGACCGGGATATTGGCTTCCTGGCACAGGTCGTTGAGGCGGGAAAACTGATCGTTGATCAGCGCTTTCAGCGGTCCGATGTAGATCGCGCCTACGGAAGAGGGCATATCTTCAGTAAACAATGTCAGAATCGGGAAAAAGGCCGCTTCTGTTTTGCCGGAGGCCGTGGAGGCGGACAGCAGCAGGTTCTCATCTGTATTGAAAATCACATCGGCTGCGGCCGCCTGAACCGCGCGGAGGGATTCCCAGCCATTCTGGTAGATATAATCCTGGATAAAGGGTGCGTAACGGTCAAAGGTGTTCAATTCTTGTCCGGCCTCCTGTCGCTATAGTTCAAATTCCGCAAATTCGCCCAGATCGTCTGCCGCCTGTTCTTCCAGCGGCGTCTTTGCGTAGGAGAATTCTTCCGACCCCATGAGGGCGGCGACCTCCAGGTCTGGATTCTGATAGAGGAGATCCATCAGCTCAATGAAGTCCCGGATGATTTCTCTGGGCGTAATATGACTGTCGGCGCCTACACGGCTGTATTCGATCTGAATAAAGGTAATGAGATCCTGCTGCGTCAGCCGCTGCTCGTAGTCAAAAAGCTGCGCATGGATCGCGGCGAGCTTTTCCACCAGGATCAGCATTTCCTCATTGGTCAGAGGGGAGAGCTTAATCACCGGCGCCAGCAGATCCCTGGTATCTTCACTGGCAAAACGCCCCTCGGTCAGCCGGGAGCGCAGAGCTTCGTAGCTGTAGACGCCTCTTCTGGTATCTTCGATACACTGTGGCGTTCCGCAGAGAATGATGCCAAGATAGCGGGCTTTTCCCTGCAGCGTGTCATTGTACATGGTGAGAATTTTTTCATAATTGTACTGCCGGGTAATGCTGTTGGGAATTTTATAGATATTCACCAGCTCGTCAATGAGCACTAGCATTCCGGCATAGCCTGCGCCTTTCAGGAAGGTTGCGAAAATCTTGATATATTCGTACCAGTCGTCGTCTGTGATGATGACGTTGACACCCAGATCCTGCCTGGCTTCTGTTTTGGTTGCGTACTCTCCGCGGAACCAGCGGATGACTTTGGCTTTGGTATCATCCTCACCGTTTACGTATGCCTGATAGTAGAGGGTCAGCAGCCGGGCAAAATCATAGCCGTGCACCATGCCGTTCAGGTCGTTAATGACAGTAAAAATTTTCTGGCGCACCAGAGCAGAAAATTCCGGGTTATCATAAGACAGCCCGGTGTCTGCGGCCACAGCGCTTTCCACGCTGCTGATCCACCGATCCAGCACCAGCGGCAGCGCACCGCCTTCCGGGCGGGTCTTGACCGACATATTCTGCACCAGTTCTTTATAGGTGGCGAGCCCCTGTCCTCTGGTGCCCTGCAGACGGCGTTCCGGAGAGAGGTCAGCGTCCACTACTACAAAATTCCGATCCATACAATAATTGCGGATGGTCTGCAGCAGAAAGCTTTTGCCGCTCCCGTACTTGCCGGAGATAAAGCGAAATGCCGCCCCGCCGTCGGCGATGATCTCTACGTCGTGGAGCAGGGCATTGATCTCCGCTTCCCGTCCGACCGTAATATAAGGTAAGCCAATGCGCGGCACAACCCCGCCCTTCAGGGCGTTGATGAGTGTACTCGCAATTCGTTTTGGTATCTTCAACTTGGTATCATTCCTTTCAGATCGTCAAGATAATCTTCCACAATAACCGGCGCATCGCCGTCAAACTCAATCACAGTATCCGCAAACGTATCGTACAGCTTCTCATTCACAGATTCCGCCAGAAGCGAAGCCATACGGTGTATTTCGGACAGAAAGCCTGGCAGATCCCCGCCATAGAGGAGAAGCTGCACAAAGCGCAGCTCATCGTCCGAGAGAGGAAGTGTCCCTTCACCACGGTCGGTGCTCTCATTGCCTGAGAAATCGGAAGCGACTGCTTTATGTTCAAATTCCGTTTGCTGCTTTACTCCTGCATCGCATCTGCATACAGTACACGTTTGAGGCAGAGCTTCTGGTTTAAATTCAGCGTGGTATTGTGTTCCTGTTTCGTATTTGGATTCTATATGCGATTCTGTTTTTTCACATTCCCTGTTGCCTTTGAACGACTCGTTTTTTGTATACGGTGGAGCATCAATATACCGCTCCTCCTCCGTCATCAGCTTTTGCCCGATGGCCTCAGAACTTCTGCGGATGTCGCCTAACAGGCTCAGGTCAAACTCTATTTTGGACCGGGCGGCTTTCTTCTGATCCGCAATCACCTCGCGAAGGGCAAGGTGAATGAATTTTTCCATGGTTTTGGTCTCATCCCCGAATTTCAGCGAAGGATGAATCCCGTGTTCTTCCCGAAACAGGCGGTCAGCCGCGCGGACAAATACCCCCAATTCCTGGTTCCGCAGAGCCGGCAGGCTGTCCCGCCAGCAGCTCCAGCGGTTTTGATCGCAGCGATAGCGCTGCAGCGGCCCGAGGCTGTACGCGTAATGCTCTCGCTGTCCGCGGTCATAAAATATGGCATGCTGAAAAGGAATATAGCGGATTTCCACCGAACCGGCACCATATAATTTTTCTACCCAGGTTTTCTGGTAGCGCTTTTGGTAATATTCGTTCAGCTTTCGGTATGCGGTTGTGATGACCTGCTTCAGTTCTTCCGGGTACTGTTTAAACGCTTTGGAACCTTCCAGATGGTATTTCGAAAGCTTCAGGATTGCCGGAAACAATTCCTCGTCGCTGACTGAGTCATAATGCAGCAGCGTATACAAATCCTCATCAGAATCAAGGAGTGTATACGCCCGAATCTTCTCCGCAGGCTGGTTATAATAAACCGCATAATCTACGATCCACTGTTCCGTATAGCCCCGGATATCCGGATCCAGGCTGCGGTACTGTTCATAGAACCAGATCAGATTTTCCAGTCCTTCTTCTACGGTAGCAGCACCGATCTGATGCAAAAGCTCATAGACATAGAGGTAAGCGTAGGTCAGGGACGTTTTTTCAAGCTGTCCGCGGCGCAGACGGGTGCGCCAGGTAAAATATCCCCGCAGTTCTTCCGTAGACAGACTTTGGTAGGTCGGAAAATAATGGCGCACTTCCCGGTCATAGGGGCAGTCGTCCTCAAATGATTCCATGTATCTGGCCTGAAGATAGAAGATCTTTGCTTCGTAATTCCGGGAAAACGGAGAGCCAAAAGCCAGAGAACGCATCTGCCGGTATTCTTTCGGCGGCAGCTCCTTCGTTCGCTCGGGGGAAAGCCGGATTGGCTCATCTTCGTAAGAAAAGCCATCCTGTGTATAGTCGAAATCGCCCTCTTCAAGGTCGGAGGCTTCAAAAGACGATGGGTTATCGTATCGTTCACCGTTTTTTGTCCGGAAATCGTTCATCCTGTGCCTCCTCCTGTGCTTTTTCAGATTCGATGCGAACATATGTACTTTTACAGTAGTATAAGCGGGAATCTGTAAAAAGGCAAGAAATTTTTCCTGTTTCCCTATTTTTCTATTTTATGATATCATATTGTTCCCTAGCAAAGCAAGATGTAATGATGCATTGGAAAGGATTTTTGCAGCTTGATGCATTTTTCTGTTCTTTTTCACAGATGAATTTGCATGAGCAAAGTGACCATATATTCCGCGGGAATAAAAAGCTTGCAATAACTATATTATTAGTATATAATCTATCTCATTAATATATCATGTACAT
>JAJPXU010000031.1 GCA_021205305.1 Lachnospiraceae bacterium | reverse complement strand
TACTCTATTCTCCCCAGCATAGCTGGGGGATTGGGTTTTTCATTCAGAACAGCAGCTCGCAGATCTACGCTTCGCACCTGTCTTTTCATTTCGATGCTGTTCTGAACTGTTACAAAATATACCCAAGACTTTTGCATACTACCACAAAATACGGGAACAATCAATTATCTTTTTCTTCTAAGAAACATTTTATTCTTTCATCGATCTGCGCGCAGATATGCGCCATATCTTCACCACTGTTATCAATCACCGCCTGGCAGCGGCGGCGGAATTCCTCCTCGCTCAGCTGGTTGTGCATAATCTGCCGAATCTTTTCCCTGGAATAACCACGGGATTTCATCAAACGTCTCGTCCGGGTTTCCTCATCCGCGTAAACGTACCAGACCTCATCGCAAAACGCATCGTAATGGTCTTCCAAAAGCAAAGCTGCTTCAATAACCAGGACAGGAAATTTCTGCGTTTTACACTCAGAAACCAGTGCTTTCTCCGATGAAACCGATAGTCTGGAACGAAAGACATCAATTTCTTCGAGAATCCGCGTTTTCACCGCCGGATGCACGATCGCGTTCAGCTGTTCCATTTTATCGCGGTCTGCATACACTACCGCTCCGAGCCGTTCCCGGTCAATCGTTCCATTCTCCTTTAGAATTTCTGCACCAAATTTTTCTTTGATTTGCTCCCAGCACGCTTCGCCCGGCTGCTGTACCTGATGGCCGACTTTATCCGCCTCCAGAATACAGGCACCATACTGTTCCCTTAAATAGGAAAGAATGGTACTCTTTCCGGCGCCGACCCCGCCTGTGATTCCAAGTACCTTTGCAATTTTTTCGTTTTGCTCTGAATGCATCGCTCTCTGGTTTTCCTCCCTGCCTTTACTTCGCCTCGTACCAGTTCTTTCCGTCATGGATATCCACTTCCAATCTGACGCGAAGGTCGGCCGCATTCTGCATTTCCCGCACCATAATCTCCCGCACTTCATCAAGCTCATCGATCGCTGTCTCCACCAGAAGCTCGTCGTGCACCTGAAGAATCAGCCGGGACTTCATCTTCCGATTATGCAGGCAGGCATTGACCCGGTTCATCGCAATTTTTATTATGTCAGCTGCGGTACCCTGAATGGGCGCATTCATGGCCACCCGCTCGCCAAAGGAACGCTGCATAAAATTGGATGATTTCAATTCCGGCATCGGCCGGCGACGGCCGAACATCGTCGTCACATAGCCGTCCCGCTTCGCATCCGCGACCGCTTTATCCTGGAACTCTTTAATCCCCGGATAAGTTTTAAAATATTGCTCAATATACTCTTTAGCCTCTTTCTGGCTGATACTTAAGTTCTGGCTGAGGCCAAAGGAACTGATGCCATAGACAATGCCAAAGTTGACTGCTTTCGCATTGCGGCGCAGCTGCGGCGTCACCTCTTCCGGAGCAACATGGAACACTTTTGCAGCAGTAGCCGTATGGACGTCCTGCGCTTCCTGATAGGCCTGAATCAGATCCTCGTCATTCGAAAAATGTGCCAGCACTCGCAGCTCAATCTGGGAATAATCAGCGTCCAGGAATACGAAGCCGTCATCCGGCACAAACACCTTGCGGATCAGGCGCCCCAGCTCCATGCGGATCGGAATGTTCTGTAAATTCGGATCTGTACTGCTGATCCGCCCAGTCGCGGTAATCGTCTGGTGAAACTTTCCATGAATTCTTCCATCCGCGGAAATAAAATTCGAAAGACCATCCGCGTAGGTCGATTTTAACTTTGTCATCTGGCGATACTCCAGGATATCTGAGACAATCGGATAATCCGGTGCCAGCTTATCCAGCACATCCGCAGCCGTGGAATAACCGGATTTTGTCTTTTTCCCGTGCGGAAGCTGAAGCTTTTCAAAAAGGATCACCCCAAGCTGTTTGGGAGAATTGATATTAAATTCCTCGCCAGCCTGCCGGTAAATAGCGGCCTCCAGCTCTGCTATACGTCCCGTCAGCTGTTCCCCATAGTTTTTCAGCTCCTGAGCCTGCACACGAATACCCGCACGCTCCATATCTGCAAGCGTAAAAACCAGCGGCATCTCAATCTCGTCAAACAGCGTTTTCATCCCCATCGACACAAGCCGCTCTTCCATCACCGGATAAGCCCTCCAGACAACCAGCACCAGGCGGCAAACCCAGGAAACAAATCTATCCGGTTTTTCTTCCAATGCCTGTTCCAGACTGCTTTTTCCAAAAAGTTCTGCGCGGGAAGGAATCATCTGACCAAGATATTCTTTCGCAATATCCTGGCTGTCATAGCTGTCCTTAAGCGGATTCACCAGATAAGCCGCAATCGCTGCGTCAAAGAGGCGGCACTGGTTATCCACGGCATTCGCAGAGATCTGTGCAGCGTCCATACCGGCATTTCCGCCGGAGTCTTCTGCCGGAAGCGGAAAGCCAGGTGTGTCCATATTCAGATATGGAAGCTGTTCTTTCAGATGCAGCGTGGCGGAAACACCTCCTGCCGCGATCAATTCCGAAAGCTTCTCACAGAGATAGTCCTTTGTCAGAAAACCGCAGCATTCCAGAAAATATGCCTCACCATCCGCGCCGCAAAGCGCAATCCCCAGAAACGTATCTTTTTCCGCAAAAAGATGGAAGGCAGTCGTACCGCCACTGAGCCTGGAAAACACATCCTCCGCCTCAGTTAAATCACGAACTGTACAAAAATGCTCCATCTCCGGCTTTTTTTCTTCTTCTACGTGGAAACGTCCAAGCAGATTTTTAAACTCAAGCCTGCGGCAAAGCTGCAGCGCATCCGCTGTATATAATACGCCCAATGCAGCGTCCTCTTTTTTCAACTCAACCGGCGCGTCAAGATCAATCGTAGCAAGCACCTTACTCATCTGCGCCATATCATAATGCTCCCGCAGCGCATTGCGTGCACGAGTCGGCGTCACTTCGTCAATTCTGGCGTACGCCTCCTCAATCGAGCCAAATTCCGCAATGATCTTTGTCGCGGTCTTTTCACCAATGCTTGGTACACCCGGAATATTATCGGAAGCGTCTCCCATCAGAGCTTTCACGTCAATGAACTCCGTCGGTGTCACCTGATAGCGCTCTTTCACATCCTTCGCGTAGTAATCCTCAATCTCCGTGCCGGTCGCCTTCGTCTTGGGAATCCGCACCAGAATATCATCCGTCGCCAACTGCAGCAAATCCCGGTCTCCGGAAAGGATTGTCACAGAAAGACCTTCCTTTTGCATTTGCCTGGATACCGTACCCAGAATATCATCTGCCTCGAACCCCGGCAGCTCCAGCACCGGAATCTCCATCGCCCGCAGCATTTCCTTCATCAGCGGTACCTGTTCGTGAAGCTCCTGCGGCATAGGCTTTCGCGTCCCCTTGTATTCCGCGTACATTTTATGGCGAAAAGTCGGCTCTTTCCGGTCAAAAGCAACCGCTGCATACACTGCGTGTTCCTCCTCAAACACTTTCAGCACAATATTCAAAAATCCGTAGACCGCGTTGGTATGCAGGCCTTCGCTGTTCGTAAGATCCGGCAGACCATAATACGCCCGGTTTAAAATACTATGTCCATCGATCAGAACTACTTTTTCTTTATTCTCCGACATCGGTTGTCTCCTCTTCCAAATTGATCGTCTCAGATTCCTCTGCTTCGTCCGATACAAATGAGGACATCTCAGATTCCGTCTCCATCAACTGTTCCGCAACATCTTCCCGCTGCCTCATATTCAGACGCCAAATGGCACGTTCAAACATACTGTCTGAAATGCCCTGTTTCATCTGAACTCCCGTAAAAATGCTAAAAATCAAAAGCACTTCCGCCACCGCTAAAAGAACGCCCTGAAAGATCCTGGAAGCCTTTCTGCGAAAAATACAATGTTTCGCAGAGCGAATCTCCTCTGCAAGCATTTTCTTAAAATCAAATTCATCGTGGGCGCCGGTATCAATCGCGTCGATCGCTTTGTATACCATAAAATAGGTATCCAGTTCTTCCATACAGTCATCACAGGATTCCACATGGTTCAGAAAAGCTTCCATATCGCGCTCTGACAACTCTTTTTTCACAAATGGTACGACCATGCGTCTGGCCTCATTGCATTTCATCGCGCACCCTCTCTCTGCATCCGATCTTATCGCGCCAGCCGTGTACCGAAATCACACCACGACCATGGCTTCCCTCACCAATTTCCTATGGCGAAAGGATACCACAAAAGGCACTTTTATTCAACGCCAATTTAACAGCCGAACAGATTTCCTGCCGACCTGGCAGTCTTCTTTTTATAAAAATTTTTCTGTACGATAGGAGAGTTTTCTGGTAAACTGTCATTATATAGAGCCTTACAAGGAAAGAGGTATCCACATATGAAAGAAAAATTATACACCATTCCGCTTAATGACGCAGTGAATGAAAACGATGAGTGTCCGTTCTGTTTCATCGAACGCAAGCTAGAGCAGGACGCCATCGACTTTACCATTGGCAGCGGCTCTTCCTATATGGAAAGCGACATCCGGGAGCAAACAGACAAAATCGGTTTCTGCCGGGAGCACCTAAAAAAAATGTACGACTATGGCAACACGCTCGGCAACGCGCTGATCATGAAAACACATTACCAGAGACTCATGAAAGAAATGCAGGAACAGTTTACTTCCTATACGCCGGGAAAAACGCAGAAGATCAACCTTTTCCATCGGAAGAGCCAAGAGGGAAGCGAAAACAAAAATCCCATTCAGGCCTGGACAGAATCGAAAGATTGCAGCTGCTACATCTGTCAGATGGTTCAGCCAACGTTTGAACGCTACATCGAAACCTTTTTCTACCTTTACCGGCAGGATGAAGCATTCAAGGCAAAAATACTGAACGGCAAAGGCTTCTGCCTGCATCATTTTGGTATCCTCTGTCAAAACGCCGATCACTATCTGAATGAGAAAGAACGAACGGAGTTCTATCCCGCCATGTTTGATGTGATGGAGAAAAACTTCGCTCGTATCGAGGAGGATGTATCCTGGCTGGTCGATAAATTTGACTACCGCAACCGCGACGCGGACTGGAAGAACTCGCAGGATGCACTGACGCGCGGGATGCAGAAGCTGCGCGGCGGCTATCCGATTGACCCGCCATATAAAGCGAAGTAAAACATTGTCTGTTTAAAACCGGTTCATTGAATGAAAGGGGATTCTGCTATGTTATATCCATTTATGACTCTTAATGATAATACTGAAATTGTTCACTCTGAAATGCTTGAAGACGAAACAGTGTTACAAATGGAAAAAAATTGATGGATTCTCCACACAGGAAATTGATTATTTTCAAAGTTTTCTGGAATCAGTTGCACATATAATTATAGAATTAGCCTAAGATGGTGTTTTTGAAGGAGGAAATTTTTATGGGCAGAGCAGGAGGAGGCGGCGGTGGCCGCTCTGGCGGAGGGCATTCCAGCGGAGGACGTTCTGGCGGTGGATTTTCGGGCGGAAGCCGCTCTGGTGGAGGACATACCAGCTCCGGTTTTAGCCGGACGAGCAGCGGCAGCTCCGGACGGGCAGGCGCCGGCAGCACTATGGGCGGTTCCGCTCCCAGAGGCGGCGCTGGCGGCATGGGGAATCCCGGAGGCGGCATGGGCGGCCGCGGCCGAAGAAATCCACCGCCGCCACGCAGACCAAGACGTGGATTTTTCGGAAGATTCCGGCCTTTCTGGGGCGGCGGATATTATCGCGGGGGCGGCTGCGGCGGTTTCATGACAGCAATCATTGTCTTTCTGATCATCCTTGTCCTTGGCGTTGTTTCTTTCACAGCTTCATTTGGGAAGAAAAACCAGACAACTACTATGACCGTAGAAAATACAGGGAACTCTGCTTCCTCTGTCACCAGATCCAGCAACAGCCGGGAAAAAATTGATACCGATCTGATCTTTGACAGTAACTGTATCGTTGATGAGCTCGGATGGTTTGATGACGCAGATGCAGCCGGAAAAACTCTCGAGGATTTCTTCGACGCGACAGGCGTGCAGCCGTACATATACTTCAAAGATTACGATGCATCGCTGACCACTAACTCCGAAAAGGAAGAATACGCTAAGCAGTGGTACGAAGACAATATCGACAATGAAGGAACCTTCCTCTTCATTTACTTCGCGGAGGAAGATACCGACAACGACGTAGGATATATGTACTATGTCTGCGGCTACGACATCGAATCCGTCATGGACGAAGAAGCATGTGACATCTTCTGGGATTATGTAGATAAGTACTGGTATACCGATCTTTCAACAGATGATATGATTACAGAAATCTTCAATTCCCTCGCGGACGCCATCATGTGAACCACCAGTTCAGACCAGCAGGCGGTCTGCGGCCTGCTGGTCTGAATAATCACCGCTAAGATAGCCCCTCGCCGGGTGGCATCCCGTCCAAAGGGCGGACGGGATATTCTTTGCAGATTTATCTGCTAAAGGCTGTCTTTTCATTTTGGGATATACTTAACTTATTCCGCGTCCGTAATTTCACTGTGCAGCTGCTGCAAAGATTTCACTTCTCCGGTTCCGTGTTCTTTCACATAGCGAATGCCGCGCGCGGTTACTCTGGCGGCCGCCATGGTCGTCATGTATGGAATCTTCGCCTTGATCGCGGCTTTCCGCAAATAGCTGTCATCATGGACACTTTCTTTGCCGACCGGCGTATTGACAATCAAATCAATGTTGCCATTCGTGATCAGATCAAGGATATTCGGCCTGCCCTCATAGACCTTTTTCACTTTCTCTGCCGGGACACCGTTTTCAGTCAGAAGGTCGTAGGTCGTACCGGTCGCCAGAATTCGGAAGCCGTCCTCCACAAAGCTTTTGGCAATCTCGACTACCTCCGGCTTATCTTTTCTGCTGACAGAGATCAGCACCGTACCGGAAAGCGGCAGCCTGGTCTGCGTCGCCTCCTGTGCCTTGAAAAAGGCTTCGCCATAGTCCGGGGAGAGGCCAAGCACTTCACCGGTCGACCGCATCTCCGGTCCAAGGAGCGGGTCTACCTCCGGGAACATATTGAATGGGAATACCGCCTCTTTGACGCCGTAATACGGAATATTCAGTTCTTTTAAAGACGCAACCGGTGATGGGCGCCCGGTAATCTCAGAGGTCACGATATCGGTCGCCAGCGGCACCATACGGATGTTGCACACCTTCGAGACCAGCGGCACCGTACGGGACGCGCGCGGGTTTGCTTCCAGAACAAACACTCTGCCATTCTCGATCGCGTACTGCATATTCATCAGACCCTTTACATGCATCTCTTCCGCGATCTTCTTCGTATATTCCTTGATGGTTTTTACATTTTCCTCTGAAATATGCACCGAAGGAATGATGCACGCAGAGTCACCCGAATGAATTCCGGCCAGCTCAATATGCTCCATCACAGCAGGAACAAAGGCATGTGTGCCGTCGCTGATCGCGTCCGCCTCACACTCCAGCGCGTGGTTCAGAAAGCGGTCAATCAGAATCGGGCGATCCGGTGTCACACCAACCGCGGCAGCCATATAATTCTCCATACTGTCGTCATCGTACACGACCTCCATGCCTCTGCCGCCAAGGACGTAGGATGGGCGTACCATAACCGGATAGCCGATCTCTTTCGCGATCGCCTTTGCTTCCTCGACGTTAACAGCCATTCCTGATTCCGGCATCGGTATATTCAGCTTTTCCATCATTGCACGGAACTGATCACGGTCTTCCGCCAGGTCAATGACAGCCGGGGCGGTACCAAGGATCTTCACACCGTTCCGCTCCAGGTCTGCCGCCAGATTCAGCGGGGTCTGCCCGCCAAACTGTGCAATCACACCGAGCGGCTTTTCCTTCTTATAAATACTGAGCACATCCTCCAGTGTCAGCGGCTCAAAATACAGCTTATCGGAAGTGTCGTAGTCGGTCGAAACCGTCTCTGGATTGCAATTGACGATGATGGTCTCAAAACCAAGCTTTTTCAGTGCCAGCGACGCGTGAACACAGCAGTAATCAAACTCAATGCCCTGACCGATGCGGTTGGGTCCGCCGCCAAGGATCATGATCTTCGGCCTGTCTTCTTTGATCGGGTTCTTATCCGGAGCATTGTAAGTGGAGTAATAGTACGCGGAATCCTGGGTGCCGCTCACATGTACGCCTTCCCAGGCTTCCTCCACTCCCAGCGCAATCCGGCGGTTGCGAATGTCGTCCTCTGGGACTTCCAGAATCTGACTCAGATATTTGTCGGAAAAACCGTCCTTTTTCGCGGAAATCAGGGCCTCGTCCGCCGGAAGCTGCCCTTTGTTTTTGCAGAGAGTTTCTTCCTCTTCCACCAATTCCTTCATCTGCTCGATGAAATATTTCTTTACCTTTGTAATCTCATAAATCTCGTCTACGGTTGCGCCCTTGCGCAGCGCCTCATACATCACGAAATGGCGCTCACTTGACGGCGTAATCAGCATAGAGAGCAGCTCTTCCTTTGATTTTGTATCAAAATCCTTTGCGTGGCCAAGGCCATAACGCCCGGTTTCCAGAGAACGGATTGCTTTCTGGAAAGCTTCTTTGTAGGTCTTGCCAATGCTCATGACCTCACCGACCGCACGCATCTGTGTGCCAAGCTTATCTTCTACGCCCTTGAACTTTTCAAACGCCCAGCGTGCGAATTTAATCACCACATAATCGCCGTCCGGCACGTATTTATCCAGAGTCCCGTACTTTCCACAGGGAATATCTGAGAGGGAAAGTCCGGAAGCCAGCATCGCTGATACCAGCGCGATCGGGAAACCGGTCGCCTTAGAAGCAAGTGCGGAGGAGCGGGAGGTACGCGGATTAATCTCAATGACAACAATGCGGTCTGTCACCGGATCATGCGCAAACTGCACGTTTGTACCGCCGATAACCTGCACTGACTCAACAATGCGGTAAGCCTGCTCCTGCAGACGCTTCTGCACATCCTCCGAGATCGTCAGCATCGGCGCCGCGCAGAACGAATCGCCGGTATGAACACCCATCGGATCGATATTCTCAATAAAGCAGACCGTGATCATATTGTTATCCTTATCACGGATCACCTCGAGCTCCAGTTCTTCCCAGCCGAGCACCGACTCCTCTACCAGCACCTGCCCGACCAGGCTCGCCTGCAGGCCGCGCGCACATACCGTCTTTAACTCTTCCCGGTTATACACCAGGCCGCCGCCAGCGCCGCCCATCGTATAAGCCGGGCGCAGCACCACTGGGTAGCCCAGCTCATCTGCGATCGCAAGTGCCTCTTCCACACTATAGGAGACCTGGCTTCTCGCCATCTCAATGCCCAGCGCGTTCATGGTATTTTTAAATTCAATACGGTCCTCGCCGCGCTCAATCGCGTCCACCTGTACGCCGATGACCTGCACGCCATATTTTTCCAGTATTCCCTGCGACGCCAGTTCTGAGCAAAGATTCAGGCCGGACTGCCCTCCCAGGTTCGGCAGCAGTGCATCCGGACGCTCCTTTGCAATGATCTGTTCCAGCCGTGAAACATTCAGCGGCTCGATATAAGTAACGTCTGTTATCTCCGGATCTGTCATAATCGTAGCCGGGTTTGAATTGACCAGCACGATCTCATAGCCTAGCTTTTTCAGTGCTTTACACGCCTGCGTGCCGGAATAGTCAAACTCACACGCCTGACCGATGATAATCGGGCCGGAGCCGATAATCAGTACCTTATGGATATCTGTTCTCTGTGACATGATGTGTCCTCCTCCTGTGGAAATGTCAGTCTGTTGAAGCGCAAACGAATACAGTCGAGATCATCTTCTCGGGGGTTTTTGCCCAATAGGGATGTTCGAAGAACTTTCCTGTTGGATAAAAATAGCCCGGAAAAGCCGGGCTAACTCATAGTTCGATGCGCCTTTGCATGATTTTTCTGCCAGTATTCATTTTTCTGGAGTTTTCTTCTTTGATAAAATAAAGGATTTTCGCCGTAATGTCAATGTATAAATAAAAAATCACGGAAAAAGAATTTACTCAGTTACTGTTCACACCCCGACCACGCACTTGCTGCGTGGTCAGGGGCGAAAACGTGGAGATTGCAAGCATCTGGCCCCATCGCGAAGCGATTTTAATTGGCCAGATGCCGTTATAGGTCACACCTGTAGAGGTTAAAATTACGTGAATTTGGTCGGGGTGTGACCTGTAGCTTTACTCAGTTACTGTTCACACGGTGCAGTGAGCTTCTCTCTTTCACTTCCAGACAGAGCATCGTGATATCATCAAACTGCGGCGCGGATCCGACAAACCGGTCGATGTCTGCCTTGACCTCCGGCAGCAGTTCCTCCGGGCTTAAATCACGGCAGCGGTTCAACACCGCGCCGAGCCGCTCCATCCCGTACAGTTCTTCGTCGGCATTGGTCGCCTCAGTCACACCATCCGTGTATTGGAAGATCCTGTCTCCCGGTTCAAGAGTGATGCTGCCCGCACGGTAGCGCATTCCCTCCATCCCGGCAAGCACAAAGCCCGGACGGATTTTATACGGCTCATAACCTTCTCCTTTGCGGCAAATGAACGGCATCTCATGCCCTGCGTTCACAAAGCTGAATTCACCGGTCACCAGATCCAGAACGCCTTCAAACGCCGTGATAAACAGTCCCTCGCTGTTGGACTCACAGAGCAGGTTATTCACCTGAGTGAATACCTCACCTAAATCGCGGCCCGGAAAGGTATGATCCTTGATCAGGGTCTTTCCGATTACCATAAAAAGAGCCGCCGGCACGCCTTTGCCTGATACGTCCGCCATGACGATGGCGATATGCGTATCATCAACCATGAAAAAGTCATAAAAATCACCGCCGACTTCTTTCGCGGGCGTCATGGTCGCAAACACATCGAATTCCTTCCGGCTCGGAAACGCAGGAAAGATACAGGGCAGCATGCTCGCCTGAATGTGGGCTGCAATGTCGAGCTCCGCGCCGATACGCTCTTTTTCTGCCGTCACCTTTGAGAGGTTCGCGATATAGTTTTCCAGTTCCTCCATCATAAAATTGAAGGAATTACCGAGTTCCTCAATCTCATCGCCAGTCCGAATGGCAATACGCTGATTCCCAAATTTTCCGGAATTGGTGATCTCTCTGGTAAACGCGGCCAGCTTCCCGATCGGGGTGGTGACCACCCGGCGCACAAAAAATATGTAGCTCAAAAGCGCCAGTGCCACGACAGCGAACGCGATAAGCAGCATATTCCGCAGGAACGAATTCAGATGCTCCCGCACTTCTCCCATATCAAGAATATACTGAATTTCCGCGAGCACCTGCCCGTCTTCATCGTAGATCAGAGCGAGCGCCGTATAGTTGTAGCCATAGTCATTATCCGTGATAACCGGCTCCGTCAGTTCCTCGCTCTTCGAGTAGGCGTCCCAGATGATCTCATAGTTTTTCAGATCGTTCTCATCGCTGGCGGCATCGGTGTACAGAATATCACTTCCATAAGCGATCTGTGCATCCGGGTCGTCTCCCATCTCCGGCAGACAAATGTCAACATAGAAGGTCACGCTGTCTTCATCAGGGATTGTGATCGACAGGTAAGTGATCTCTCCGTCCATTTTTTGGGTTTCCATCATACTGACGATCCGCGCGTACGCTTCGCTCTTCTCTCCGTCTTCAGCCAAAATCGCGCGTACATCATCCGTATCCAGCATATCCGCGATGCTGCGACTCCCCGTCAGCACGCGTGTCGCGTACATATCCTCCAGATATGTCTTTGAATTCTCATAGCTGAAAAAACTGACCGCCACGGTGAGCAATGCGCCCATCACGGCCAGTGACAATATGAATTTCGGCAGAAGCTTCCATCTCATGATATGTTTACCTCCTATATATCCTATGAGCCGGACGACTGTATTGTCTCAGGGCAGCTGCCCTGCCTGCTATATCATGACAGCAGAAGCCCGACTGGTAAAAACAAAGGCTGCCCTCATGCCTTCTGACAGGTAATGACAGGAAATCCGAGAGCAAACTCACTTTCCTGGCTTACAATTATCATGTGCATCTTTTCATAATTTTGCTCCAACCACCGCTGCGCGGCGATATATTCCTGATTTTCAGGCTCTCGGCTTATAAGCAGGACCAGATCTTCAGCCAGATAGGAGCAAAATATCTCAAACATGTCCTCTTTTACAGCCAGATCTGTGTGGTCGGCTCTCAGGACATCCCTCTCCTGTACAATATCCGAATATCCGATCTGCTTCAGAATATCCGGAATACGCGTTCCACAAAGCCGATTCCCAGAAAAGGGGTCAGCTCTCAGGATCTGCTTAAATCGCTCAAACAATCCATTCGGATCCGGAAAAACCCTGCTCTGGCTGTCGTCCACGTCCACAATCAGCAGCTTCCCCTGCGGAAGAAGAAAATGTTGCAACTGCTCAAGCAGACGCTCCGGCTGCTTCAGATGCATCAGCACAAAAGACAGGTGGATCAAATCAAATCCACGCACCGCCTCGTCAGCCATGTACCTGTGAAGACATGATTCAAACTCCTCATCTTCGACATCGCAGGTATAAAAGGAGAAACGATCACCCGGGCAGTTTTGCCGCGCCAGGCACGTCAAGTTTTCCTGTGATTCCAGACCGATCAGCTTCGCCACATGGATATGTGAAAATCGTTCCTTCACTTTTGTTCCGTCATTGGAACCGAGATCCAATACCGTCATCCCGGGACGTTCCAACAGCTTTTCATAGACCGGCTTATCATAGGGCGCAAACAGCCGTTCCTGGATTTTCAGACGCTCCCGCTCCTTCCGGTTCATAAAAATAATATCTTCTTTCATCTCTCAAACCACACATTCACAAGGCCAGATACAGATAGTTGAACACCAGCTTCCGCTGGTAATCATAATCCGACGTCTTTCTGCGGATGACACGCAGCACGGCCATATCAATATTGTCCCCTTCCGAAGCAAATGGGTTGTACGCTTTTACATCATCCCGAATGCTTATGCTAATGTGAGTCCTTTCTTTGGTTTTCGTCGCCTGCCCTACCGGAAGCACTTTGCAGCCAGCAGACGCTTTTGCTTTCTCGCCGGAAGGCCCCACTTCCATAAGCCGGATATTGATATAATGCCTGCCCGAGCCGTCTTTCAGGCCAAACTTAATGATATTCAGCAAAAGCTCCTCCGCAATAAAGTTAAGGAAAAACTCCTGATCAGGATCGACCTGCCAGATGCCGCAGATCTCTTCCAGATCAGCTGCAATCTCCGCAACGCTCTCTGTGCGGATGTTATAATACTTTTCAAAAACCTTCCCTACAGGAGCGTATTTCTCCAACACATAATTCGTGGAGGAAAGATGCCTGCCGGAATTGCCCGGTCGAAACAGGCCAACGCATTCAGTCAGCACACACACGCACAAAAGGCAGAAAACTTCGCTGCACAGGTACGCCGCGGAAAGTCCCATGATCCCATAGCGCGGGATCAGAATGCATCCAGCCGCCAATACAATCACGAAATTCCGGAAAAAGCTCATGCAGCCAGACAGCGTATTCCTCCCTATGACCTGCCAGAATGAGGTCATCAGAATGTTAAAGCCTGCGAAGAACAAAGAAAGGGTAAATAGCCGAAGCGCCGGAACAGCCATCACAAGCTCCGTGCCGTCCAGGCCGAAAAAGCGCAGCGCCGGAAGCGGAAAGCACTCAAAGAGCAAAAGAAAAACAACTGCCATCAGCGCTGTAGCCACGGTTCCCTGTTTCCAGACAGTCAGAATGCTTTCTCCATCCCTCTCACCCTCAAAAACAGAGAGCACGGGAGCAAACGCGCCGCCTGCCCCGTCAAAAAACGCTGTCGGCAGCGTACTGAACGTATAAAAAACGCCAAAGATGGCTTCGTATGTAATGCCATTGACCGTATCCGCAAGCAGTAACTGGTTAAACGCCCACATAATGGCTCCCTGGAAAAAGCTGGCAGTCCCGACTCCAAAGCCATTCACTACAAAGTCCCGGATATCTTTGAAAGACGGAAGCTTCACACTAAGCCGCAAGATCGACAGTTTCCGGAAAAAATGGGTCAGAAGCAGGCCCGCCCCAAAAACCTCGGCAATGCTGAGCGCCAGACCGGCCCCCAGCATTCCTAAACGAAAACCGCCCATGAACACGAAATCCAGCACTAAGTCCGTGAGGACGACCAAAGTAGATGCAGCGCCGGCCAGCCGGGAATTCCCGTCTGTCCGCACAGACGCGGACAAAATGTGGTACATCAAAAAAAAGGGCGAGGTGAAAAACACCGGAAGCAGGTAGGCGGAAACCAGAGGAAAAAGTTCTTCTCCCGCTCCGAGGAACCGGAAGATCCTGTTCCGGAAAACGAGCAGCAGGACAAACAGCACCAGTGAGCAGGCCAGCCCCAGAGCGATCTGCTTTGCCATCAGGCAATTCGCTTCTTCCCTGTCCGCCGCGCCCAGCGCCCTGCCAATCAGCACGTTTGCCCCGATACCGATGGTCTCGCCAAGCAGGCAGAAGATCATAAAGATGGGCGAGATGATCCCTGAGGCCGCCAGACCCGTACTTCCGACATAATTGCCAATCAGCGCGGCGTCAATGATCGTACTTAAAGTCAGGCTCATGGACGAGCAGATTCCCCAGTAAAGATAGGTTCGATACGCAGTTCCTGCAAATTTCTTCTTCATTCCCTTACTCTGCTCCTTTTTCTACGTTTCCAGCGCAGCTTTCCCGATAATACAGCGTCAGCATGGTAATGTCATCAAACGGAAGCGCCTTCCCCCCACAGAGCGGTCATTCTTCTCCTGTATCTGAGAAGACAAATCTGCGCAGACGAAATGTTCGTCTGAGATAGGCAGGATAGCTCACTTTGCGACAATATTTTTATTATAGCACTATTTTATCTCGTTGTACAAACTATTGGTGCGTTCAACCTATACCAGTTGTGCCATCAAGTTACTGATCATAACCCGACCACGCACTTGATGCGGGGTCAGGGCTTATCCCGCACAAAGTGTGGGATGTCGTTTCTGTTGCATATGATATATTTTAACACAAATAGGATTGGTTGAACGCACGGATTGTTATGCCAGCTTGCAACACAGGCTGGTGTGTGATATAGTAGCCTTGCTCAATCTATCTATCACATTTTTATTTTTAATGTGTTACTGAATTGTTTTCACATAATTTACAGAAAGCAGGCAACGACATGAAACAGCAAAGAGCTTACCCTATTCTCACCGTCAGCAAAAAAGCAGAGCGTTCTATTCTGAATGGACATCCGTGGATTTATGACGCGGAAATCCGCGATGTCATCGGAACGCTGTCAAACGGATGCCTCGTCGACGTGGTATCTGCACCGTCCGATCAAAAAATGGATACAGATAAAGTTTTTTCTGACAGAACCCACTTCGCAAAAAAAGAGTCAGTAATGCAAAAACCAGGCAAATATCTGGGTACTGGATTTTACAGTGAACATTCCAAAATCCGTGTCCGCCTGATCTCGCGCAATGCGAATGACAGGTTTGACGCCGCGTTCTGGGCACGGAGAATTCGCTACGCCTGGGAATACCGCAAAACCGTGATGGGCGCGGACATCGACTGCTGCCGCGTCATCTTTGGCGAAGCAGATCAATTCCCGGGGCTCACTGTCGATCGTTTTCACGATATACTGGTGACGCAGACGCTCTCCTATGGGATAGATTTGCTGAAACCGGTCATCTTCCCGCTTTTATATCAGACGTTGGCAGAAGACGGCCAGAAAATCCGGGGAATCTATGAAAGAAATGATGTGTCCATACGCGAGCTGGAGGGGCTGAAACAATATAAGGGATGGTATCCGCTGGACATCGCTCGGAAGCAAATAGTTCCGCTTTCCAAGAGCGATAAAGCCGACGACTGTAATTGCACTCCGAAAGATCATACAGGAAAAGAGCGCTCATGCCCGGCATCCTCCTGCTTTACCGAAATCATAGAAAATGGCATTATCTATCAGGTAGACGTAGAAAACGGTCAGAAAACCGGTTTCTTTCTCGACCAGAAATACAATCGCCAGGCTGTGGCCCGTCTTGCCGCAGGGAAACGCGTACTGGACTGCTTTACGCACACCGGTTCCTTTGCGCTGAATGCGGCCAAAGGCGGCGCGGCCCATGTCTGCGCGGTCGATATCTCCCAGAGCGCAATTGAGATGGCCCGCCGCAACGCCGAGCGCAACGGGCTTGCCGACCGTATGACGTTCCGCGTCGCCAACGTATTTGACCTGCTCCCGCAGTTAGAGCAAAGTCATGAAGAAAAATACAATTTTATCATCCTCGATCCGCCTGCCTTCACCAAAAGCCGACGCACCGTGGACAGTGCGAAAAAAGGCTACAAAGAAATCAATCTGCGCGCCATGAAGCTTCTTCCGCGCGGCGGTTATCTCGCCACCTGCTCCTGCTCGCACTTCATGCCGGATGAACTGTTTATCAAAATGCTGCACTCCGCCGCCGCTGACGCCGGGGTACAGCTGCGCCAGATCGAGGCCAGGCAGCAGGCGCCTGACCATCCGATCCTCTGGAACGTGCCGGAGACGGATTATCTGAAATTCTACCTGTTTCAGGTGATTTAGCTGTACAGGGCGAAAGAATGCAGGAAAATCAAGGGTTGTGGTGCCTTTCGAAAAAGCATTTTCAGAGCTTGACACAACTTTTGACACATCTTTCTCCGGAAAGCCTAAGGGGACAGTCTCAATTTCTACGCCTGCCCCCTTTATTCATAAAGATTTTCCGCCTGTCTCAATGGTGAATCAAATCAGAAGACCATCTCATCAAAATCTACGAGCCTAACGTTGTCGCAAATCTTTGAAAACTCTATTGTGTCCTGACTGAAACCAGCTTTCGAAAAAACATAAAATTGCTTTTGGCGATACGCAAATAAGTCCCCGCGCTCCAGCAAACGCTTAACAACGGATACATCTGTTTTTTCGTTTCTCCATTTGCATTCACCAAACAGGGCTCGATCCTCACAAACCGCCATCAGATCAATCTCTTCCTGTCTTTTCGTTTTGGGATTGTTTCCCCACCAGCGCCCGATCTTACCTGCCGGAAATAATAAATGCTTATAAACGGATGGCTGGAATAAATACTGAATACAGATTTCCTCAAATACCTGCCCCATAAAATCATTCATCTGAGGCAATACCGACGATTCATAAATCTGCGTTCCTGCCCCCCGTATGATTCCGCTTGTATTGGGCCGCACAAAACGATACCAAAACAGATACATACTGTCTGCCAGCCGATAGATCGTCCTGCGGCTCGTCTCTGGTTCCGCGATCGGAATCTCCTTTTTGATAATGCCAAGTGAAATCAATGATACAAGCTGATTGCTGCAGCCACTGGTTTCTAATCCTGTTTTTGAGGCAATTTCGTTCAATCTGCTTGCACCACCGGCAATCGCTGAAATAATCGAATGATAGGTCATAGGCTCCTTCAATTCCTGTTTCATTAGATTAAGCGGTTCTTCAAACAGGCGTCCGGATTCATCAAAGAATAATTGAACGATATTATCATGCACAGAGATTCCGCCTTGAATATGAGATAAATATTCCGGGATTCCACCTGTCACTCCATAGAAAACAGCCTGTTCCTCCTTTTGATATCCCTCAAGCATCTGCCTGGCTTCAAAAAATGTAAAAGGCTGAATTTTAAATTGCGCCGTACGCCTGCCATATAATGGGCTTTTATACCCCAGAACCTGTTCTTCCATAAAACTCATGGAAGATCCGCACAGGATAAGAAAAAGCTTGCTTTCTTTCCAGCAATTGTCAATATGGCTCTGCAGCATAGAAGAAATTACCGGATAAGATGCCGCAAGATAGGGATATTCATCTATGGCTACAATAAGTCTGTCTTTTCTTTTCGCAAGAGTATCTATATGCGCCAGCATTGATTCGTAATCCCTGAATTCGAAATTCTCCTGCAGGCTGTCCTTGTTCGAAAGGAAAGCTCTTGACAGGCCTGCCAGATTTTCTTTCTTCGCGCCTTCGACGCTCATATAATAATATCCCTGCTTGTCTTTCATAAATTCCTGAATTAAAGTTGTCTTTCCCACACGGCGTCTTCCATACACAACAGCAAATTCAAAACAGCCGCCCTGATACATCTTATTTAGCTTACTTAATTCTCTCTCTCTTCCAACAAACATACCTCTATCTCCTTATTAATTAAGTAATTACTAATTGTCCAATTACTAATTATACGATTAGTAATTATTTTTTATCCTATCACACCGGTCAAAGGACGTCAACAGGAACATCCAGTCTTCGTTCCATTTTTGTGTTCTCATAATCTTCTACACCTCTCATCTAATCAAGATAAGCCATGTCACGCATGAAGGACGTGACATGGCCAAAGGTCAATATTTTCCCATCTGGCGTCGCCCTGGCTGAATTGAGCAGTTCAATGGACGCCTTCATGCAGCAGGTATGGTCGTCAGCAAAGCTCGCAAAGCGTACCCTTCCCTGGTATAAACATAAGTAACCCCTTGTACACATTCCGCAATTGCGTTAGCGTCGCTGATCGTCATGCCGTCAAAGCCCCATTCTTTGCGCAGAACATCACGCAGCAGCCATTCGTTTGCCGAACAGGGTACGCCATTGATATCATTAAACGCAGGCATGACCGCGCGCGCCCCCGCATCGATACAGGCCTTATAGGAAGGCAGATACTCGTCCCACAGCTTTTGCAGGGACATATCGACCCGATTGTAATCTCTGCCGGCCTCTCCCGCACCGTAAGCCGCGAAATGCTTCACACAGGCCGCCATTGCGTCCTCTTTTGTCAGATCGTCACCCTGAAAGCCTTTTACCTTGGCCGAGCCATAGTCACCGTTCAGCAGGACATCCTCTCCCGCACCCTCACTGACACGTCCCCAGCGTGCATCCTTCGCCACATCCACCATCGGCGCGAAAGTCAGATGCACTCCTGCGGCCGTCGCTTCCTGCGCCGCCAGACGGCCGGTGCGCTCCCAAAGCTCCGGCTCCCACGCGCAGCTCTCCGCCAGCGGGATCGGCGTCACCGTGCGAAAGCCATGGATTACGTCATAGCCATAAATCAGCGGAATCCCCAGTCTTGTCTCCTCCACCGCGATTTTCTACAGACGGTTCGCAGTCGCCGCATCGCCAATTCCATTAAAGGAGCCGACCAGAGACGGGCCGCACTGCTACAGCTGCCCCACCTTTTCTTCCAGCGTCATTTTCGCGAGAAGATCCTGAATTTTTGTCTCAATAGTATTTTTATCCATGTTTATCATTTCCCTTCTTTTTCTTGTTTCTGATATCTTTCTGATTTTGATAGTATAAAAAATATCTCTGGCAGATACCAGAGAATATTTTTTCAAAAAAACGACTTATTTTACTGTATAATGTTGCTCTGCTAAAACACCCATTTTCCTGCCGTCAGCACTTTCGTCCTGCCATCTGGCAGCCGCAGCTCTGCTTCTGCTCCGAAAGGCACAGTAAACGTATAGGTCACCTTTCCGCTCTCATCGCAGCTCCAGCTGCTCTCATAAAGGCCCATCGGAGTCTCCAGCTTCCCTTTTACAAAGTGCAACCGCTGACCCGGATGCGGTTCCAGTATCGCCCGCCGGAATCCAGGTTCTGCCGGACGAATGCCGCACACATAACCATACATCCATGCTTCGATGCTTCCATAGCTGTAATGGTTCAGGCTGTTCATGCCTTCTGCGCTTATCGTTCCGTCCGGTCCCACAGAATCCCAGCGTTCCCAGATCGTCGTTGCTCCCAGATTGACACTGTATAGCCAGCTCGGGAAATCTTCATTCAGCAGAAGCGTCACTGCTGTGTCATTATGGCCGGTCGCGGTCAGCGCCGGGCAAAGCATTGTCGTCCCAACAAAACCCGTGTTGAGATGATCGTTGTTCGCTTTCACACGCGCTTCCAGTGCATCCCCTTCCCGTGTCTTTCCATCCAGCTGCGATTTCTCACCGACCTCTTCTGACGCAGCACCTGCCGCTTTGCCTGCGCAATCCAGCGCATCTGTCAGGCCAAAGCAAATCGCAATCGCTGAACCGGTCTGGGTTTCGCATTTGCAAAGGCCATTGTCATCAAAATAGTTCTCTCGGATCGCTTTTTTGATCGCTTCAGCCAGATTTCGGTACTCTTCTGCTTCCTCATATCCGAGAATCTGCGCAGACTGCGCCACGATATCCGCACAGCGATAATAGTAGGCGCTGGCAATGTACAATGGATCTGTGGCTCCGAACGGCCCCGGCTGCTCATTATCCAGTGCCAGCCAGTCAGCAAAATGGAAACCGTCTTTTACCAGATGCGGACCCTCGATGGACTCCTCCCGTTTTCTCTGGCAGTCCACCCAGGCTTTCATGCCCGGATAGGTCTCCGCCAGCAAGGTCTTACTTCCATAATGCTGATACACATTCCAGGGAATAATGACTCCGGCATCTGCCCATGGACAGGAACCATGTTCCGCCACCATCCCCTGTTTCAGCCGCGGCACCACATTCGGCACGGAACCGCCCAGAATGCTCTGCTCCGCTCGCATATCCCAGAGATATTTTCGGTAAAAGGCGGGCATATACATATTGTAGCAGGCCGTTTCTGAGAACACCTGTGCGTCCCCGGTCCAGCCCAGCCGCTCGTCCCGCTGCGGGCAGTCCGTGGGAACATCCAGAAAGTTATCCTTCTGTCCCCAGAGCGCGTTGGAAAACAGCTGATTTACCTTCGCGTTCCCTGTCTCGATCTGACCAATCTGGTCAAAATCACTGCGCAGGTGCCATGCGGTAAACTGATCAGCCCTCACAGACACATCGCATTCCACCTTCATATACCGGAACCCATAGAACGTAAAATGCGGCCTCGCCAGCGCTCTCTTTCCATTCGAGATATAAGTAAATTCCGCCTTCGCGGTTCTTAAGTTTTCGCGATAAAAGCAGTCATTCTGAAGAATTTCTCCGGCCGAGAGCGTAATCTTTGTTCCTTCCGGGAAATCACAGTCTATCTCTACCCAGCCGGTAATCTCCTGTCCAAAATCCAGAACTGTCTCATCTTTCGGCGTATGAATCATCTCTTTTACAGCAAAAGATTCCTTTTTGACAATCGGAAGTCCATAGCGGTCCGTCAATGCGCCGCAGCGCTCCGGCGCGGCCAATTCGACAGCTCCGTACCCAGAGATTCCTGCTGGCTCTGACAGTATTTTCTCATCGTCCTCCAGGAGATTTCCTGTCGGATTCTCCGTCAAAGAGGCTGACCAGGATTCTCTCCTTGCATCATAAACCTCTCCATCGTAGATATTATTAAAGGTAATCGGAGAAACCCGGCTCTCCCAGGTATCATCTGTCCGAACCGCCAGTTTTTCGCCCTGTTCATTTTTTACATACAATTCCGCAATCGCGTACAGCCGGTCGCCGTAGATATCCGTAAAGCCCCCGTCAAAGCCTAAGCGTCCCTTGAACCAGCCTTCTCCAAGCCAGATACATATCTCATTCTCGCCTGCTTTCAGATAAGGCGCCACGTCATAAGTCTGCGCCTGTAAATGAAAATCATAAGAATGATAGCCGGGAGCCAGATATTCCTCCCCCACCTTCTCACCATTGATCCAACACTCGTACACGCCCAGCCCGCAGATGTAAAGCCGTGCCGCGCCTGATGAAATTTCCAGCGGCTCATCCACCAGGAACTTTTTTGCAAGAATGGTTGACACCTGATTTGCGTCCTCCGCCTGCTGCGAAGCATTTTCCGATTTCTCTTCCATTTTCGGGGAAATCCACTGCCCGCTCCATGGCTCATCCATTTTTCCGGTCTCAAAGCATCCCGTTGCCGAAGCAGACTCTCCATTATCAGCCATCACTGTCACTTCCCACAGGTATCCGGTGCGCGGCCTTAAATCCAAAGACACCGGATAATCCATACTGTCCGCATCCGCGTCCTCACCGCTGTCAAAAAGGATTTCTGCCTGCTCCCAAAAAGACTCCTCTGCCATCGAAGCATGATATGGGCAGCTCTCCGCCACGCGGATCCGCGCCCACCGCTGTCTGCTGCCGTCAGCATCTGTCACAATCCATGAAAAGCTCAGCGGACAAACCGCAAAACCCAGCGGGTTTTCAAGATGATTCACTCTCAGTTTTTCTATTTTCATTTTATATGGCCTCCGTTCCAAGATTTCCTTTCACAGACGCGCCCATGCTCCGACGCGTCTGTGGGGAGTATGGTATATGTCATTTTTCAGGCAAAACCACGTTTTTTCGGCATTCTCATTCACCAGTACTTTCCAGAATAGCTTCTCCGTCTTTCACAACTAATTTCATAAAACACGGTCTCTCCAGATATTTGTCATTCGGATAATGGAGTACAAAAATCTTCCCGCTTTCCGACACAGCCAGACCAACTGCGTAGCCTCACGTCCCCCAACTGGACCAGGTCATACAAAGCAATTCTCCATATCTTCGCTCACTTAGCAGTCAAAGCCATCTGCAAGGAGCCGCTCATCGCGAAGCGATTCTGTTAGCGGCTCCGACCTGCCGCCGAACGAAAGTGAGGGGGCGTCACCAACAGGGCCACAGCCGGCATATTTTCCATCAGCACAATCGTACTGATTCCCATTCCCAGGCAGCAGCAGCCAAAAATCATATTTAAATTCTCTCTGAAGTCATCCGTCAGCCATTTGCCCGCGAAAGCTCCAATTAATCCGCCAAACAATATAGATAATGTATCAACAAGTACACCGATCGGCATCTTTTTTCTCTCCTCTTCGTTCCAGTTTTATCTCTACTCTATTTCCATCCTTTTCCAGATTGCTGACGTCAATTGCATACTCGATCTGCTCCGGTACGGTCACATTCAGCAGGATTTCTTTTCCCTTTCTGGTCACATTCACCCGGATCAGCCCCTTCACCGACTGATAGCTGCATGTGAAGGTGTGCATACTTTCCGGCAGATACGGCCGGATGGTAACCCTGGCAAATCCCGGTTCTTCACAGAGAATACCCGCAATGCCATTGTAATACCATTCAATGATGTGGCCCATCATGTCATGGCAGTGGCTGCGCGGATTTGTCTCCCAATATTCCCCCAGAGTCGTCTCTCCATCCAGAATAAAGGCATAATAGCTCGGATGCTCTTTTTTCAATATCAGTCGGCTGATCCGCTCATTCATCCCATATTTCCGGGCAGACTGAATCACATAGGGCAGCCCCACCTCACAGCTGATAAACGCACCGTCCCGCTCCAGCACATAGCCCAAAGCACGCGCGACATCAGCTTCTTTGTCTTCCGGCACCAGTCCCCAGTAAAGTGGGAGCGCCTCAGCTGCCTGAGTCATAAACAGCTCATCCGGATGATCCCAGGCCCGGTAGCACCAGAAACCCTGTTCCTCATTCCAGACCAGAAGCTTTTCGTTATAATTGTCCCGGATTTTCTGGCCATAGGCGAGAAGCTCCTCGCGGTCCTCCGCGAAAGATCGTCCTATGGCGAAGCCGTTCTGTTGACGTTCCTGACCTGTACTCTGACCCAGAGCAGCGGAAGACTCCGCTTTTTCCAGCACCTCCGCAAAATAAGCCAGCGTCATCACGTCCGCGTATAAAAAGGCTGTCTCCACATTTTCCTTCACAAGGTCATTGCGCGGATTGCCCCAGTCGCCAAGACCATGATTGATAAAGCCATCCTCCGTGACCCTGGTCTTCAGATGATTCAGATAACGCATTCCCGCGTCGTAATTTTCTTCTATGATTTTCGGATCACCGTAAAACTGATAATGCCAGTAAGTGCCCAGAATGCTGGTGCTCCCCCAGGCGATGATGTCATAAAAGCTCCCCATACCCGGCACCGGAAGCACATTCGGAATATAGCAGGGACATTGCGCGGGCATCAGGCCGTCTCCCGGATAGTAGCGCCCGCCCTGCATATCATGGAACCAGTCGTCAGCCGTGTGCTGCCCGACGCGCATATCCAGCAAAAATTTCTCCCACAGAAGGCGCCCGTCCTTCATAAACATGATCGATGGAGCCATCAGATGGTTCGGCTCCTGCCAGGCAAACCGCTCGATCGTCGGACAGTCGGTATGAACACCTGCTGTCATGTTTGCTTCCACCGTTTTTTCAATCATGTCATAGATCTTGTTGTATCGTTCGTCGTCGCAGGTAAATGAGCCATCCGTCTTCCATGCGCTGGTAAGCGCGTGTGCCACCAGATGACGAATTTCGATTCTGCCCTGTGCCGCACCGGAAATTATCTCGTTTTGCGCCTCAGCCGCTCCGATAATCGTCTCGCCTTGCGTTTGCGCAACTCCGGAAATCGACTCATCTTGTGCCTGCGCAGCACTGGAAAGTATCTGCGCACCGCCCGGAATCATCTCAACCGCCACATACCTCCCCGCAAAATAGGTGAATTTCATCCGGAACCGCTCCCACTCACCGTCATGCCCTGCTCCCAGAATATACGTCTCGCAGCTGTCCAGATTCATCCAGTTTTTCGCCATCTGGTCCACATCGCCGTCCGCGGCCAGCTTTTCCGCCGGATAAACATTCACAATATCTCCGGCGTGCCCCCTTACTTCGAATTCCAGAAGTCCGGACAGATTCTGCCCGAAATCGTAAATTTTCCGGCCATTTACTTCTCCCAGATAAACTCCCTCATAGCTGTGAATCACCTTCACAGGCGGATGCTCCTGGGGAATCATTTCTTTAAAGGAAGCACCTCCGGTCGGTGCTTCCTGCTCCGGCACATAAGACGCCCGCTCCCATCCGGAAGCGTCAAAATCTGCGGTACACCAAGCCGGAGCCGCCCCATCGCGAAGCGATTCTATTGGCGGCTCCAAGCTGCCGCCGAACATTTGTGAGGGGGCATTTCCATTACCTGGCACGAGCCGCCCATCCATCGTCTCAGAGCCATACACATTGCTCATCACGACCGGGTGCTTTCGCACACGCCAGTCCTCGTCCGCATGCAGACACATCCGGGTGCCGTCCTCAAACATAAGATTCAGCTCCGCCGCCAGCATCAGCGACTTTCCGTAAGGCTGGTAAGGATTCGGGTTTGGCGGCATAAAAGGCGGGAAGGAAAACGTGTAGTGCTCATCCATCTTGATAAACCAGCCATTTCCGACCTCCGCGCCGATCACGTTCTCCCCGGTATGCAGGTAATCCGTCACGTCAAATACCACATATTCGATCAGTTTTTTATAATCCGTCCATCCGGGATCCAGCTCATGGTCTCCGACTTTCCGACCATTTACCCAGAGCAGGAACTGCCCCAGCCCGCAGACCTTCGCCTCCGCTTTTTTCACCTTTTTATTCAGCACGAACAGACGGCGTGCATAAAAAGGCGCGGCCGTCTGATTGGTAATCCATCTGCCAATATCGCCCATATTCCCTCTCCATTCGTCTTTTTGATTCTTTATTTACCAAAAATTCTATCATAAAGATAAATTCACGGTAAATCATTTCTATCCATTTTTCTGTACACCATCTTTTATCTCATAGACGCCTGCATCTGTCTCGCTGATATGGCTGTTGTAGAAGGCTTCGGCTGCCCGGTTATACAGGTATAGATCTGTCCCGTATATCTGCTCCGCTTCCACTCCAAGTTCATCTGCCACCAGGTTCTTTAACGCATCCGCATCCATTTTTCTCCCGCTGTAGACTGGCAGCATATCCTTCTGCTTATTCAGCGACTGTTTTTCATTCACTTCCCGGTTCATGTGGATGGCCAGACTCGGAATCATCAGAAGATCCCGGTCAATATCCAGGAGTCTGGATACCAGAGTGTTCCCTTCTTTTACGATCACTCTTCCGGCCAGGGAAAGCGGTCTGTCGAGCCAGGTAGAGCAAAGCATCCCTCCGTAGCCTTCCGTATCCAGAACCGTGTATTTCCCTCTGACATCCATCTGGGCATTCTCTTTTAATTTAAAGGTCGGCGAATCGCTGTGGGATGCTGTAATATGGCAACTGTAATTCTCCAGCTGCGTCCCGGTCTTAAATGCCAGGATGCTGGAGCCATTTCTTGTCACATAATACTTTCCGCCCGGTCTTATGTCCCACACAGAGCCCTCTCTCAGCCTTTCAAACCCTTCTTTCTCCAATATACCACTGATATTCCAAACGGCATGGAAGGGTGTCGGCGAACTTTTTATAAATGAAAGCAATTCCTGCGCAACTTCTTTATACATCGTAATTCCTCCCTGGACTGCTTTATTCGGCAGATTTTTCAAGTTAATTTCCCACATTACCACTATTTATTCCCAGATTGTCTTCTTCGAGCGGCAGCCAGTCCAGCACGCTCTTAATCGAGCGGTTCCAGAAATCCCACTCATGAGCGCCTTCTCCCTCAACGTAGGTCACCGGGATATTCAGACTCTCCAGCAGCTTCACAAACGCCCGGTTCGGCTCCAGCAGAGAATCACTCGTTCCGCAGGTGAGATAAAGCGCCGGAATATCTGCACCCTCCTTCGCCAGCTTTTTCGCCAGCCAGGCAGGATTTTTGTCGCTCTGGATCATCTCATCCAGATTTCCGAAGAGACTCTCGGCATAGGTTCTGCTCTCAATAAAGAAGGGAACGTCATCGGTACGCTTCTCAATCCCCTCAGCAATCATCGCACTGGAAAGTCCCGCAATGCAGCCAAAGGTCTCGTGGTATTTCAAACCGTTGCGCAGCGCGCCGTATCCGCCCATAGACAGCCCGGCGATAAAAGTATCCTCACGCTTCCTCGATAGTGGAAACATCTTCCGCGTAATCTCCACCAGTTCCTTGCCGATAAATTCTCCATAATAATTGTGTTCCTCCGCACGGTCTACGTAGAAGCCATTCTCCCCGGACGGCATCACCACCGCCAGATTCTTTTCTTCCGCCCAGCGCTGGATATTCGTCCCACTCACCCAATCCGTATAATTGCCAAAGATCCCATGCAGCAGATAAAGCGTTTTGAATGGTTTCTCTTCCCGTTCGGGCATCCCTGGGAATCTAATCTTGTCCACCGGCAGAATCACCTGAATCGGAACCGTCCGCATCAGAGATTGTGAAATAAAATTGACCTGAATCAGTGCCATTTGATTATACCTCCGTCTCACTCTTTTTTTCATTTTAACATCATTATACGGTTCTGTCTTCCTGTTTTTTTTCATGCTTTTCTTTTGTTTTCCCGCGTAATTTAAACTGATGTTTCTGAGCAAAAAAGTAATCATTCAGAACAGCAGACAGTTTCCTCTAGCGCGGCATGCGCATCCTCCCGGAGGGTTTTTGTCCGATAGGAAAGTTCGGACAACTTTCCTATTGGATAAAAAAAGGCTTCCGACCCACAAACGTGAATCGAAAGCTTTCTTTCATTCTTTTATCCGATGATTTTGTTTTATCTCTCTGACAGCACACGGGTCATGTCAAACCCCTGAAAGGAGTTCACCCCCATATTCATTGAGTACAGTGCCATCGCGATCTCTACCTGATTCTTCTTAAAATATTCTACCAATTTTCTCATAATAAATACCTCTCTTTCAAACATAACGATTGTTTCTTATGCTTCGTTACGTTGCTGATGATACTATGTTTTTGTCCCCTGCAACAGGTCAGATATTGATTTGTTTTAAGTCGATATTGACATTTTCCCTTTCTGACACTATAATATCCGCACCGAATTCCTCGGATAACATACGACTCTGCTTTTTCTATTTTTCCTTCTACGGCCCCAGCCGGGCGAAAGTTTAAATCGTAGTAGAAGCAAAATGGACCTTCTTACCAGAAAGGAGACAGCAAAATTGTCTGCACCTTATTATGAATCCTTCCGGGAACCCCTGACATCCGGTTTCCGCATCACCTATGTGACAGCGCCGGGCGGTTATCATCCACCCCACTGGCACGAAGAACTGGAGATTCTCTTTCATCTGAATGGGGAAAGTGACATTACTATAGACGGGAAAAAATATCAGCTCCACCCCAAGCATATGATTGTGGTGGACGCGCGCCAGGTACACAGTACCTTTTCCCATGATCCGACTTCGATGTTTGTCTGTATTCACATTTCCAAATCTTATATGGAAAAATATGTTCCGGGGCTGGATCTGTATCAGTTCCGCTGCACTCCGGAGGACGTCAGAGATGACAATTTTCAAGACTATCTGGATACCTGCATGCTTCTGCAGGATCTGACTAAGGCCTATATCCGGAATCCGGTGACGCTTTCCATGGAAACGGAAGGGTATGTGCTGCAGATTTTCGCGCGGCTGATCCAGCATTTTTCCCGTCCGCAGAGTACGCTGCCGGAAAATGCCAGCCTGCTGAACGCGGAACGGATTCGCACAGCCATCAGCTATGTGATCGCACATTATAAAGAGCCGGTCAGCTTACAGGAAGCAGCCGACCAGCTCGGTTTCAGCAAAGAATATTTCTGCCGTTTTTTCAAAAAGGCAATGGGAATGTCTTTTTTACAATATGTGAATGAAGTCCGTGCCGCCCATATCTATCAGGATCTGGAAAACACGGATCTGCCAGTTGCGGAGATCATGGAGCAAAATGGTTTCACCAACCAGAAGCTGTTTAACCGCACCTTTAAAAGTATCTACGGATGTACGCCATCCGCCGTAAAGCGGAAAGCAGCCGCAGCAGCTGACCGCTCCTGAGAAACGGTATTGCCGGCTGCCATACGTGCAGGCAGCCTGTGCGTTTCGCCAACAGCATATGGTAAAATTCTCGCGACAGCTACGTACAATTTTCGTTTTTTGCGGTCTTCGCAATAAGTGCAAAGTCAGTTCATATTGTTATTTCACGCTGTAGAGCGCCCGCTTCGCATCTTCTGCGCTCGCAAACGGTCCCGGCAGCACCTCGACGCCCCGGTGCTCTCCCAGATAGTCAGAGTCAAAGGTAATCGGCGTTCCATCCGGATTTTCGTATTTCTGCTCCGGCTCAAACGCTTTGCCGAGTACATCGGTGTGAACCATTCTTCCCGTAAAGCCGTCCAGCATTTCATAAAGATTGGTATCCAGGTAAAGTTCCCCGTCCTTCTCCACGAGCTCCACACGGATATCATCGCGGTCATTCGCGACGATCAGACCGTCTTTCTCATGACGGCTGGCTTTTGCCCCGCCAAGATACACATTCCCCTCTGACCACACCGGCAGATGACCAAAATGAGCCGGTTCGCATTTTGCCATATCCGCGGGTTTGGTAAAGTCAAACTGCGCAATCCATTCCTCATATGACGGATATTCCTCAAACATCCAGGTGCCGGCCGCGCGATTTTCGCTGTCAAATCCGTCGTCTGAATCATGCCGGGTAATCACATCCTCCGCCGGCCATTTCTGCACAAAAATATTGTTGTAGAAACGATCGTCGCCGTGAAGAATCGTCATGAAGCCCATGACTTCTGTGCGGTGCGGAATATGGTACGGCGTGTAGCGCCAGCCTGTGCCATCTCCCACGCAGGTCAGTGCCCCGCAGATCAGATTATGCACCAGGGCAACACCCTGGGTCGCAAAACGCAGGGATGCGTCAGAAAGCAGGATGTTGTTATCAATCAAAGTCGGTCCATGCCCTACCTCGACAAAAATATCCTGGGACATCATACCGCCTTTCAGGCTCTTCGCAAACGGCGGGCGCTGGTTGTCATGCAGCAGGTTCTGAGTCAGGCGGGTTCCCTGTGCCTCCCAGTCACACCAGATTCCCATCGTGCAGTGATGGATGTGGTTGCGGCGCATAATGACATCAATCGCAGCGTGCATCTTAATTCCGGCGATCTCTGCCCCGCCCTGTTCCATCATATTATTAATATGGTGAATGTGATTGTCTTCAATAATACTGAATACGCCGCCCATACGGCCAATAATACCGCCCTGCTCACAGTGGTGGATATTGTTGCGGCGGATGATATGGCTGCCGACCTTTTCCTTCAGCCAGCCATGGTACTGTCCGCGGCAGACCGCGTCCCGCTCCATCTGGGTCGGGCTTTTCACCTGCTTATAAGTAAAATAATGGTCATTTTCCGGGTCCAGATATTTACCCAGAGAGATGCCCGCGCACTTACTGTCGGAAATCTCGCAGTCTTCGATGATCCAGCCCTTGCTCCAGTGCGGTCCGATCATTCCATCCTGATACGCGGCAGGCGGCGCCCAGGTAGTAGCGGCTTTGTTGATCCGAAAACCACTGACGGTAATGTAGCCAACCCCGGTTTTCGACGGTAGAAAGCACTCCCGGCGAACATTGATCTCAATCGTTTCCTCATTCGGATTCTTTCCCTGAAAGTTCGCGAAAAGAACCGTCTCATCCGTTTCCACGTCCTGCTCAGTATACCATTTATAAATCGATTCCTCCGGCACCCAGCTGCATTCATAGACCTCGCCCTTGACACACTCCTCAAGAGATGTCGCTTCATACATGGCCTTACCGTTTAAATAAACACAGCCCGTATGCTTGTCAGCTTTCGCGAAATACCAGTCGCCGTAAACATGGGTTGTATACGGGTTATACGCACCGAATACGCTGTTTTTTACACGCGCCGTCCAGACCGTTCCTTTATATGCTTCCCAGCCAGTCAGCAGCTCCGCACCGGTAATCACCGCGCCCAGCGACTCGGCGCTGCGATAGGTAATGCGCGCGTCCTCCGTACCTGCATGAACCGGGTCCACATATTCCCGGTATACGCCGGGCGCCACCACAACCTCATCTCCGGGCTGTGCGATCTTCGCGGCTTCATTGATGCGCTTAAATGGCATCTGCTTCGTTCCATTGCCATCATGGCCTGCTTTTGCGTTTACGTAGATAATCATAGTCTTCCTCCTCTTATTCTTCTTTGAGCCACCGAATCTGTTCCGTTACATATGCTGGGTAATCCAGCTTCTGTAAATACGGTTGAAAAGAATCATTCGCCAGCTTCAGTTTTTCATATAATTCAATCCTGGCAATCTTATAGCCCCCTCTGATGGCAATCAGGCAGATATCGCATCCGCTATAAAGCAAAAGCATTCTCCCATAACTGTCCCATTCCCGGTCGCTGCTATCGAAAGTGGGAATCGGGTCATATTCATACAACACCTTATCCCCATAGCGATCCTGCTTGATGGCAACATAACTGCCTTTTTTCGTTTCAAATTCTTCCAGGGCATCTCCTATTACCGGTTCTTCCCCTGTAAACTGTTTCTTTCCTACAGTATACACATAATTTTCCGGGGTAATACCATCCAAAGCCCTGGCAACCACCGTCTTCTTTTCAAATTCCAGGACATGTCTTTTTTGATCAATATAAAAAGCTCTTTGCAGCTTTTCCCGTTCTGACATTGCGATCCGTCTCCAGTACGCTGCCTTCTTAGGAAACGCCGCAACATCTGTAGTGCCATTTTCACACCAGTTGGCCAGTAACTCAAAATATTGCTGAAACTCCTCCGGAGTTAGAGACGAACGATAACCTTCCAGTATTCCATTCAGATCCTTCCGTGCTTCCTTATATTTATTGTCATCAGCCCGGTCGAACCAGTAGATTGCCACGAGATCATTCTTTTCTACACCAGCTCCCGCATTATAAAGAACCCCGAGAAAATTCTGTGCCTGACCATCATCGCAGAATTCCGCAGACGCACGAAAAAGCTTTGCGGCAGAGGAATAATCCTTCTGATTGAAATGATGCATACCCAGCACCGTCAGTTCCCGTTTCACAAGTGTTTCTTCCGATTCCTCAGGATATACGCGCACTACAAATTTCTGCATCCGCTCAAAAATCTCTTTTGGCATATATGCGTTCAGATTCTGCCGCATATAATCAAGCTCACATTTTTTTACCAGCTTTCCTGCCTGTTCATCTCCCTGTTTTTCCGCCTGGCGAAACCAGTAGGCTCCTTCCAGAAAATCCTGCGGCGTTCCCCGTCCCTGCGCGTAAAGACTGCCTAAATTATACTGCGCGGTCGTATCTGAAGCATTCATCGCAATCTCCCTGTACATTTGAAAAGCCCGTTCGAACTGCCCCCTGTTCAAAAGCTGTTCCGCCTTACCCAGCAAAACATCCGTTGTCTCCTCTTTCTTTCCTCCAATTAAACGATCAAACAAAGCCATTTCATTCCCGCCTTTCTTTTGATTTCAGGACGCTCCCTGGGAAGCAAGGTTAAGTGAAGATATTTATTTCTTCATATTGTAAAAACGCAAGAATCTGGTCCATATCCTTTTGCTGTTCTTTGCATGACAGCTGCTCCCAGGGAATCAGATCTGCATGGATACGCTGTACGGGATCTTTCCTTTTCCCATTTTGTGGAATTCCATATCTCCAGTGATTCACAAAATGAAATCTGGACCAGCGGATGTGCTCCGCCTTGGCCATCCACCTCTTTTCTTCCATTGATAGTGCATCCAGACCAACCCCCTCTCGCTTCAATCCCGCAAGCTGCACTTCACGAAAATCGGATGCCGCTATATTAGAGCTTTTGCTAAACCCATCCAGTTGTTCCCAGAATTCTTCTGCGAGCGCTGTCTTTTCATCCGCGTTTTTCGCGGATGCTATTTTTCTTTGATTCTCTTCTGACCCATAAAGATTCTCGTAATAATAATTTGCCATCATCGCTTCCTGATACAATTTGTTGGTCTGAATTGCTTCGTGGGTCAGGATTTCTGCAATATTTCCAAAGAAATACAGTTCCGGGTATTTATAAAGAGAAAGCCAGCTTTTCTCGGGTGTATTTTGCTCCCCTGGCATATAGCAAAATATTTTCGCTGTACGGCACATCGGAATCAGGCGATTTAAAATCTCTGGTGTAACCGCTTCGGTAATAATAATCCGATCCGCCCATCCGATAATCTCATAATTGTTTTGCCAGCATTCGTTATGCCATTTAACCTGATCGCCATTCATATTTCCCAGCTCATCGAACTCAGAGCAGCGCACAGCGTCTGAGCAGAAAACATCATATATAATTGCCTGATTTTCCACCAGAATATTATTCACAAGTGCGTATTTGAGCAGGGAATACCCTTGACCGTCTGACCGAAACCCGATTATGGCAATGTGATAGTCCGGCTTTCGCTCACTGATTTCCGTAATCGGATAGTTTTTCCAGTAATTCCGAGCCGTTATCTCCTGTATGTTAAAAAAATGAACCTTCTTTTCATCACGCATCCACGGAGTAGCGATCTGCCGCAGACCCATATAAAGCCGCCCCTTATGCAAAGACTCCTCATGCTCCTGGCAGAATCGATAGCTTTTCTCGTCCGTCTCCATTAAAACAACATGGTTTTCCGCATATTTCTGTATCCTGTTTCCGGAAAAAACATAATGATACTCCTTATTTGCCAACGCGATTGTTTTAGCCGTTTCATCCTCCCCATATACTGCGGTAGGACTGTATCTATGCCTCCAACACAGGCATTTTATTGTGTTCACTTTTTGCCGGCACCAGGCACGAAAAGAAGCCGATATCGCATATATAAAGCTACCTGTCGCGCACGCCAGTAAAAAAGGAGATAAAAACGCCAAAACCAAAACAATCAGGGATTCGTTGTCATCCAACTTATTCAGCGGAAAAAGGCACAATGCGTAATAGGCAGCCGAGACCCAGCTCTTTCCTTCATAAAATTGGTAGATCCATGTTCCTGCTATAAAACAGCAGATAATGGCTATAAATGGAAGCCATTTCATTAATTTTCTGAGATATTTCACTTCATACCTCGCTTTCACACAGCAAAATCACAACTGATTATTCGAAACGTTTTACCACAAATTCTCCTTCAAAAGCCCCTTTCTGGGAATAGTTCAGAGAAATCTTCTGCCCATCCCGTACCAGATTCAGAACACGGCCTTCTATTTCTCCACTCAAACGCATAAAATGCATCATACTTGCAACACTGACATCATTCACTCCAACAATCAGATCCCCCAGGCGCAACCCCTGTTCCTGTGCTTCAACCGAAACGGTGGTTACTTCGTAACCATATACCCAATCCAGCCCGTTGACAAAATCATTGAATACTTCTTCCTTCATAAATCCACGCCAGACCTGTATCTCAGCCGCCGTTATCCAGGACGATGCAAGAGAACTCAGGCTGTCTTCATCTGTTCCCGCATCTGCGTAAAACGACAGGTTTTTGTTCAAAACAGCACTCGCCTGCGCAGCATTCTCGTCAAGCAGGAACTCCATAGTAGCAGCAAAGTCTATAACCATCCAGTAATTATCTGAATTATCCTCCAAAGCAAGGGATTCCATCGTCGAATAATCCTGGTTTTCCAAAAGTTCCGCCAACACATAGCAATACTGCGCTGCGTAATATTCGCCCTGCTCCGTAATAATCTCTAACCATAAATCCGGATCGTCTGCTGCCTCATTCAGATCCATCGCAACAAGTTCGAGGTCAACCGTCTGCAATGAAATCTCACCCAATTGCCTGAACGTATTCGCAATCAGTTCATCATACCGCATGGAAAAATCAGCTGTATCCAGTAGATAAACATCAAAGGAAGTGTACATAGTATCCTCCGGATCCATTTCTGAAAGGAGCTGTATCAGAAGTTCCGTATAGGTTTCGAGCCCAAAAGCAAGTTTTTCTTCATCATCCGCATTCTCTGCGGCAATCAGATATACATAATAAAAATAATCCAGTTCATCCGCCGTAAACACAATTTCACGGTCAGACAGACGCTGCCACAATTCATCAGACAGAATAAACCAGTCTTCGCTGCCAAAATCCTCGCTAAGACAC
>JAJPXU010000071.1 GCA_021205305.1 Lachnospiraceae bacterium | reverse complement strand
ATAGACAACGATACCTCGAAAATTTGTAAAAGGAAAAGGATCGTGTCGAAAGAAAATATTACAAATTTATGAAAAAGTGTTGACATATAAAAGGGGAGCATTTATAATATAGACACGTGAAAACGGCGGGTATAAACAATAAGGGGCACAAAACGATCTTCTTGGGGAGACAGATCGAAATTTATGCACAGGAGAGTTTATATGCTGTTAGTAAACGGGGAAAGGTCTTTGATTCGCCTTGGGAAATGCTGGCGATGCCTGAGAGCGACTACACTTTTGCTGCTTGGCACCTTCCTGGTAGGCTGTATCACCTGGATGATCTCAGAACTGAACTTTGGAGGTCATGGGCAGGTGGTTTATGCCGTCAGCTCTACCTCGGAGAATGGATTCGGTCAGGAGATTCAGGCCGGGCTGATGGGTGTCGTGAACGGCGTAGCAGATATGGAGCGTTATTCGGACGTGACCAGAGTGGTTCGTGTGGCGGATTCAGAGGAAGAAGTGCTGGCGGGAGCCAGCGGTGTAGATAGAAGAGCAATCCGTAAATCCACGTTTTCACAGGCAGCGTCAACCGCGCGGCAGCTGGGCTATCTTGCGCAGCAGACCGTCTGGGAGAATCAGATGTCTTCGGACGATTATTATACGCTGCTGCGGATTGTGGAGGCGGAAGCCACCGGTGAGGATGTTATGAGCAAGATGATGGTGGCCAGCGTGGTATTGAACCGGGTGAAGGATTCTCATTTCCCAGATACGATTTACGATGTGGTCTGGCAGGATTCGCAGTTTCAGCCGACCTCGGACGGGAGAATTTACTCCTGCACGGTGACGGATGAGACGATTGAGGCAGTCGAGCGCGTCCTTGCGGGTGAGGATTATTCAGAGGGTGCTTTGTTTTTTGTGGCACGGGATGCTGCGGATACTTCCAAGCTGTACTGGTTTGATTCCAGCCTGGTCTGGCTTTTTACATACGGCGGGCATGACTTCTACACGTATCAAAGCAGCGTGAGCTGAAGGTTTTTTAAAAAAAGCTGTTGCATTTTCATTGCAACAGCTTTTTTCATGTGTTATTATTGGGTTTGGATTTCGGTCGGTGTATGGACGCCCCGGAAGAAAAAGAAGAAAAAGGATGATTACAGCTATGGATTTAATGTACAACAGTACGAGAAATGCCGGGAAAAAAGTGACGGCTTCGCAGGCAATTTTGCAGGGACTGGCGGAAGACGGAGGATTGTATGTTCCGGAGCGGATTCCGACATTGGATGTCTCTCTGGAATCGCTTGCCGGTATGTCTTATCAGGAGACGGCATACGCAGTGATGAAACAGTTTCTGACAGATTACAGTGAGGAAGAACTGAAGGACTGTATTCGCAAAGCTTATGATGATAAATTTGACACAGAGGAGATTGCCCCGCTTCGCGCGGCGGGAGACGCTTATTATCTGGAGTTGTTCCACGGCGCGACGATTGCGTTTAAGGATATGGCTCTCTCTATTTTGCCCTATCTGATGACGACTGCGGCAAAGAAGAATCATGAGACACATGAAATTGTCATTCTGACAGCGACCTCAGGCGATACGGGAAAGGCGGCTCTGGCTGGTTTTGCGGATGTTCCGGGAACGCGGATTATCGTTTTTTACCCGAAGCACGGAGTCAGTCCGGTGCAGGAACTGCAAATGGTGACACAAAAGGGTGCCAATACCTGTGTGATTGGTATTCTGGGAAACTTTGACGATGCGCAGAGTGGTGTGAAGCGCCTTTTTGCGGATAAAAAGCTGGGGGCTGAACTTTCAGAAGAAGGATTCTGTTTTTCCTCCGCGAATTCCATTAACATCGGCCGCCTTGTGCCTCAGATTGTCTATTATGTATACGCGTATGGCCGTCTGCTAAAAGAAGGAAAGGTTGTCGTCGGTGAGCCGATGAATGTTGTGGTACCGACGGGTAATTTCGGAAACATTCTGGCCGCCTTTTATGCGAAAAACATGGGACTGCCGATCGGCAGACTGATTTGCGCTTCGAATGAGAATAAGGTATTGTATGATTTCTTTGATACAGGTGTGTATGACCGGAACCGGGAGTTTGTTCTGACTTCTTCTCCGTCTATGGATATCCTGATTTCCAGCAACCTGGAACGTCTGATTTATCACGCCTCCGGCCGTGACGCAGCGGTGAATGCTTCTTTGATGCGTGAGCTGTCTGAAGCCGGCCGCTATACAGTGACCGATAAGATGCTGGAGCAGATGAGCGATTTCGCAGGCGGATACGCGACGGAAGAGCAGACATTTGCGGAGATTCGCCGCGTGTATGCAGAATCCGGTTATATCCTGGATACGCACACAGCGGTCGCTTCGAGCGTTTATCACAACCAGTTCGCAGCTGAATGCGGCAGTGTACCGGCTGTGATTGCTTCCACAGCGAGTCCGTATAAATTTGCGCGCAGTGTGATGACGGCGATTGATGCGGAAAAATACGGCGCGATGGATGATTTTGCTCTGATTGATGAACTGCATGCCCTTGCCGGGGGTTTAATTCCGCGCGCGATTGAAGAGATTCGGAACGCGCCGGTGCTGCACAACACTGTGATTGAAAAGGATGAGATGGAAGCAGCCGTGAAGCGTTTTCTTTTATCCTGATGGCCTGCGTGGGTACCCAATAGCAGGCGAAACAATAATACAAATATTTAGAAAGGGGACGATGAATTGTCAGATAATGTTTTTTATATTATGATTGATATCTTTGTGACGATTTGTGGAATTTATGTGATTGCACAGTATATTTTTATGGTGACGACACAGGAGCTTCGGAAAAATATGATGCTGCCCAAGGAGCTGCCCATAGAGCGCTGCAAAGATCAAAAGGGCTACATTAAGGCGATGGGGACGAAGCAGCTGATTTTTGGTGCCGCGGCTACGGTCTGCGGGCTGATCAGCCTTATGCAGGATTTGCTCGGCTCTTATAATATGTATGTCTCTATGGCAGCTATGATCATTTTCATCGTGCTCTGTCTCTGGTACGGGCGCGCTTCAAAGAAGGCGATTGCAGAGTTTTGGAATTGAACGCGCTGCCGGGGAGAAAAGTGGGAGAGGAATCTTTAGATCATGATACTTTCATGTCAGAATATTGCAAAGTCTTTTGGCACGGATGTGATTGTCTCCGGTGCGTCTTTTCATATAGAAGACCGTGAGAAAGCCGCGATTGTCGGCATCAATGGAGCCGGAAAGACGACCCTTCTGCGTATGATCGCGGGGGAACTTGAGCCGGATCAGGGCGTGGTCTCCATCGCAAAGGGAAAGACTCTGGGGTATCTCAGACAGCATCAGGATGTGAACAGCACAGCCTCTATTTATTCAGAACTTCTGGATGTGAAACGGGATCTGTTGGAGATGGAGGACAGCCTCAGAGAGATGGAGCAGCAGATGCGGCATTTTCCGGAAGGACGAGGCGGGGAAAATCGCTGCACGTCCGCGGATATGGAAGCGCTCATGGAGCGCTATAATCGTGTATCCACAGAGTTTGAGAACCGCAATGGCTATGCGGTACGCAGCCAGGTGGTTGGTGTGCTGAAAGGACTGGGCTTTACAGAGGATGAGTTTGAAAAGCAGATTTGTACCCTCTCAGGCGGGCAGAAGACGCGGGTAGCGCTGGGGAAGCTGTTGCTGGCGGAGCCGGATATTCTGCTTCTGGATGAGCCGACAAACCATCTGGACTTAAATTCGATCGCCTGGCTGGAGAATTATCTGCAGAATTACGAGAAAGCAGTTTTGATTGTCGCGCATGACCGTTATTTTCTGAATCGCGTCGTCACAAAAATCGTGGAGCTGGATAATGGCCATGTGATGAGTTTTGAAGGAAATTACAGCGCTTATGCACAGAAAAAAGCGCAGCTGCGCGAGATTCAGTGGAAGGCGTATCTGAATCAGCAGCAGGAAATTCATCATCAGGAAGCGGTGATCGCGAAGCTGAAATCATTTAACAGGGAGAAGTCCATCAAACGCGCGGAGAGCCGCGAGAAGATGCTGGACAAGATTGATATGCTGGAAAAACCGTCCGAGGTGAAGGCTGATATGCACCTGCGGTTTTCCCCGCGTGAGGTTAGTGGAAATGATGTGCTACAGGTGCGGCATCTGGCGAAGTCTTACCCGAATAATCCACTGTTTTCGGATTTGAATTTTGATATCCGCAGGGGTGAGAAGGTGGCGGTGATTGGAGACAATGGAACCGGGAAGACCACGATTCTGAAAATCATCAACGAACTGGAAGAGGCGAACGCGGGTCAGATTTCCCTCGGCAGCCGTGTCCAGATCGGCTATTATGACCAGGAACATCAGCTTTTGCATATGGATAAGACTCTGTTCGAGGAGATTTCCGACGTGTATCCGGATATGACGGAGACGGAGATCCGCAATTTACTTGCGTCTTTTCTTTTTACCGGCGATGATGTCTATAAACGGATTCGTGAACTCAGCGGCGGTGAGCGCGGACGTCTTTCTCTGGCCAGGCTGATGCTTTCCAACGCGAACTTTTTAATTCTTGATGAGCCGACCAACCACCTGGATATTACGTCGAAGGAGATTCTGGAAGAGGCGCTGCGCAATTATACGGGAACCGTTCTTTATGTGTCGCATGATCGTTATTTTATCAACCAGACGGCTACACGCATTCTGGAACTGAAAAATCAGACATTGAACAATTATCTCGGAAATTACGATTATTATCTGGAAAAGGTCGGGGAGCAGGCGCAGAAAGCTTCTCCGGCAGCCGTGAAGGATGAGCGTTCCCTTTCTTCCTCTAAAGAGGACTGGGCACGCAGCAAAGAACAGCAGGCGCAGAAACGGCGGCTGGAAAATGAACTGCGGAAGACGGAAGAGCGCATTGCGAAGTTGGAAGAGCGCGATAAAGAGATAGATGCGCTTCTTGCGCAGGAAGAGGTTTTTACAGATGTAAAGCGATGTCTGGAACTGACGGGGGAAAAAGCGTCTGTTGCGGAAGAATTGGAAGAATTGTATGTAAAGTGGGAAGAATTGTCTGAACTATCCGCAAACGACTAAGTTCGTTTCCGGATAACGCCGGAAATGTAGCTATTCAGGACAGCAGGCCGCAGACCGCCTTTTCTTTTCGATGCTGTTCTGAACGGTTACCAGAAAATGAGAGAAGAGGAATAATAGTGTCGGAACATGAAATTTCAAAAGCGGTAGTAAAAAGACTTCCGCGGTATTATCGGTATCTGGGCAATCTGATCAGTGCGAAGGTAGAACGGATTTCCTCGAATGAACTCAGCGACATGATGAATGTGACTGCATCTCAGATCCGCCAGGATCTCAACAATTTTGGCGGCTTTGGCCAGCAGGGCTATGGCTATAATGTCAAATATCTTTACAACGAGATCGGGAAAATCCTTGGCCTGGATAAGACTTATACGATGGTGATTGTAGGGGGTGGCCGCCTGGGACAGGCGATTGCGAACTATGTCAAGTTTGAAAAGCGCGGATTTTCCATCAAGGGCATTTTTGACAATAATCCGGAACTGGATGGCAAAATGGTTCGGGGGATTCCGATCCGCATGACAGATGAGATGCCAAAGTTTCTGGCGGAAAATGAGATTCAGATCGCTGCTTTGACACTGCCCAAGAAAGGCGCTGAAGAGGTCGTACCGATTTTGATTGAGAATGGAGTGAAAGCTATCTGGAATTTTGCGCATACAGATCTGAAAGTGCCGGATGACGTCGTAGTGGAGAATGTTCATCTCTCGGAAAGCCTGATGCAGCTCTCTTATGATTTAAACCATCGCAAAACGAATTCTTAAGGGGCTTTGAAGAATGGAAGTTTTATTAAACGCAAAACAAATGAAGGCGTGTGATGAGCGGACAATCAGCCTTGGAATCCCTTCGATGGTGCTGATGGAACGGGCTGCGCTGGCGGTCGTAGAGGAGATGGAAAAAGCGGCGCTTGATTTGTCGAAGGTGCTGGTCGTCTGCGGATCCGGAAACAATGGCGGGGATGGTTTTGCAGTGGCCAGGTTACTGTCCGGCAGAGGGCAGATGGCGGTCTGTTTTGTCGGAAAAGAGACTTCCATGACGAAAGAGACCGCATTGCAGCGGCATATCTGTGAAAATTTTGGATTGAAAATCAGCAGTAATTTTCCGGATGGTGAATATACTACTATTGTGGATGCCATGCTTGGCATTGGGCTTTCCCGTGCGGTAGAAGGGCGATACGCGGAAGTGATCGAGTGGATCAACGCACAGCCTGCGAAAGTAGTGGCGGTGGACATTCCATCCGGGGTCAGCGCAGATGGCCAGGGGGTATTTGGTACGGCAGTGCGCGCGGATCTGACGGTTACTTTTGCCGCCCGCAAGCTCGGACAGATTCTGTATCCGGGTGCGGCGTACTGCGGACGCTTAATATGCCGGGATATTGGGATTCCGGTTTCTGCTGTGCCGCCGCGTATTTTTACATATACAAAACAGGATCTGATAAGACTGCCAAAGCGTGTCCCTGCTTCACATAAGGGAACGTATGGCAAGGTACTTCTGATTGCAGGCAGTGAGGGGATGAGCGGAGCTGCCACTCTGGCGGCACGCGCCGCGTTCCGCAGCGGCTGCGGCATGGTGCGTGTGTTTACGCCATCCTGTAACCGGACGGTGATACAGACGGTGATTCCGGAGGCCATGGTTACGACCTGGGAGCCGGGTGAGGAAAAGCTGCGTCTTCTGGAGAAGGCGCTCGCCTGGTCAGACGTGGTTGGAATTGGTCCGGGACTGGGGACTTCTGAAGATGCCGGAGAATTGTTGCGTTTTTGTCTGGAGCATTGTGACAGGCCTCTCGTGATTGACGCAGACGGACTGAATCTTTTGTCTGCATATTTATCCGCGCAAACCAGTACGACAGAGACATTTTTGCTACCGGATTTCCTGCGCGGCAAGGTGATTCTTACGCCGCATATCGGGGAGATGGGACGGCTTGCCGGGATGGATTGTAAAGCGATTGCTGCGGATCTGATTGGTACTGCGCAGCAGTTTGCTCTTCGCCACAAGGTGATCTGTGTCCTGAAAGATGCCAGAACGGTTGTGTCAGACGGAAAGCAGACCTATCTTAACACTTCCGGCAATGACGGCATGGCTGTGGCCGGGAGCGGAGATGTACTCACCGGTGTGATCTGCGGTCTGCTCGCACAGGGAATGCCGGTTTTTGACGCGGCTGCGCTTGGCGTTTATCTGCATGGTCTGGCCGGAGATCTGGCGAGGGCGGAACTGGGCGCGCATGGCATGATGGCCGGAGAGATCGCTGATTCTGTCGGAAAAGTGCTGAAAGAATCAATCGAAAAAGCGGATACAGGAATGTGAGGGAAAGACCGATGAGAAAACATAATCGAGTGACCGCATATATACATATGGATGCGATAGAGCAGAATTTTCGCGTTATGAGAGAGAATCTGCGGGACGGTGTCCGGATGATGGCGGTGATTAAGACCGATGGCTATGGGCATGGAGCAGTTCCGATTGCGCGGATGCTGGAAGACCACGATTATATCTGGGGGTATGCGGTAGCTGCTGTGTCCGAGGCAAGAGCGCTCAGAGAAGCAGGCATTGCAAAACCGATTCTTGTTTTGGGTTATACATTTGCGGAAGATTATGCCTGGATGGCGGAACATGGAGTCCGCCCGACGATTTTTACGGTTGAAATGGCGCGTGAATTTGGCCTTGCCGCGGCTGGGGTCTCCGTAGTCTCTGCGGATGCTTCCGACTCTCCGGTACCGGGGGTGGAGAAGAGACAGTTTCCGGTTCATTTGGCTGTGGATACGGGGATGTCCCGTATCGGGATAGCAGATACCAGGGAAGGCCTGAATACGGCTCTTTCGATCGCTGAAACCGATTCTGTTTTTATAGAGGGTGTTTTTACTCATTTTGCGCGGGCAGATGAAAAGGACAAAAGCGCAGCCAGAGCGCAGGCGGCGCGGTTTTGTGCTTTTTGTGATCAGCTGGAAGAAGCGGGGGTGTGCGGATTCCTGCGGCATTGTTCCAACAGCGCCGGAATTCTGGAACTTCCGGAAGCAAACATGGATCTGGTGCGTGCGGGCATTACGATTTACGGAATCTATCCCTCCGATGAGATGGACCGGGAGACAAACCGACTCTGCCCGGTGATGGAGCTGAAATCGCACGTCGTTTACTGTAAAAAAATCCCGGCCGGTACGCCGGTCAGCTATGGCGGGACGTTTGTGTCCGGGCATGAAATGGAAGTTGCAACGATTCCGGTTGGATATGGCGATGGATACCCACGTTCTCTGAGCAACAAGGGCAGCGTGCTGATTCACGGGAAACGCGCAAAAATTCTTGGCCGCGTCTGCATGGATCAGATGATGGTTGATGTGACGGGTATGGATGTGAAAGTCCTTGACGAGGTGACTCTGATGGGCAAAGATGGCGCGGATGAAATTACGGTGGATGAGCTTGGCGGCCTTTCCGGGAGATTTCCGTATGAATTTGTCTGCGATATTGGAAAAAGGGTACCGAGAGTTTATTGTGACATGTAACGTATTGTGAGTAAAGCACCCTGCGGGCATGACACGAGACTTCCATTGAGGACGTTTTTACGTGTATATACAAAAGAATCCGGGGAATACTTATACCAGAAATCTTTTGTATATAGGAGTGTGATCGTGTGAATATTCGAAGAGGTGATATCTATTACGCAGATCTGAGGCCGGTGATTGGCTCGGAGCAGGGAGGAATCCGTCCGGTACTGATTATCCAGAATGATGTCGGCAATCGCCACAGCCCGACGGTCATCTGTGCGGCCATTACATCAAAAATGAACAAGGCAAAGCTTCCGACGCACGTCGAGATTGAAGCAGGGAAATATCAGATTGTGAAGGATTCCGTGATCCTTCTGGAACAGCTGCGTACGATTGACAAAAAACGTCTGAAAGATTGGGTTTGCCATGTGGATTATGAACTCTTGGAGCGTGTCGACAAAGCTTTGAAGATCAGCCTGGAGCTGCAGCTTATGCCTGATATGCGCACGCAGGCACAAGGCCAGGGACGAACCAGGATCGCCTGCAACAGCATGAAAAATGGTCTGGAGCTGCTTACATAAAGCTCCGGTGTATGAAACGTTTATATTAACAGAAGATTTTTCGTTACCCTTGACGAAATACGGGGAAAATGCTATTCTAACGATGCTGGATTTCGGCCGGATGCGTTTTTTCAAGATGGAAACGCCCATTCCCATGTGCTTTGCGCACGGCGGTGCGCAAGAAGTCTATCCAGTGAAATAGAAAGAAGGAGTATATTCGGTTATGTCAGGACATTCAAAATTTGCGAATATTAAGCACAAAAAAGAGAAAAATGACGCTGCGAAAGGAAAAGTATTTACGATTATTGGCCGCGAGATTGCGGTGGCGGTAAAAGAGGGAGGCCCGGATCCGGCCAACAACAGCCGTCTGCGCGACGTTATTGCCAAAGCGAAGGCAAACAATATGCCGAACGATACCATCGACCGCGGTATTAAAAAAGCAGCCGGTGAGATGGGAAATGTAAATTATGAGTATGTGACCTACGAGGGATATGGCCCAAGCGGTATTGCGATCATCGTTGAGGCGCTGACGGACAATAAGAACCGTACTTATTCCAATGTCCGGAATGCTTTTACCAAGGGCAGCGGCACGATTGGCACACAGGGCTGTGTTTCCTATATGTTTGATAAAAAGGGGCAGATTGTCATAGACCGTGAAGAATGTGAGATGGATGCGGATGATCTGATGATGCTGGCTCTTGACGCCGGAGCAGAAGATTTTTCAGAGGAAGAAGACAGCTTTGAGGTTCTTACTGATCCGGATGATTTCAGCATGGTTCGTCAGTCTCTGGAAGATCAGGGCATTCCGATGGCATCTGCAGAGGTTACGATGATCCCGCAGACCTATGTGACGCTGACCGATGAGACAGATATTAAGCAGCTGAACCGGACGCTGGATCTGCTGGATGATGACGATGATGTGCAGGCGGTCTACACGAATCTGGATGAGGCGTAAAGACAAAAGCCCAAGAACGGCTGACTTACTTTTATCATAAAGGATGATGCGCAATGAATGAGGAATTGTCCGAGCTCGAAGAGGTACATAAGCTTCTTGACTGCTGCAAAGACAGCGATGTGATGCAGCTTTTTCAGAAAAAGACCTATACCGATGCTTTTGGGCGGATGTACCAGGAGTATATCCCTGCTTTTGATGCGATTGAAAACGGATATCACGCGGCCGACGACAAAGAGCGGTATCTGACTGCGCTTGCGGATGCACTGACATCTTATGCGGTGGAAAAAATTGACGCTTGTTCCAGGAAGAATAAGAAGGAACACCTTCAGATGGACCTGAATATGACGATGGCTGTTTTTGTGCTGCCTATGGTACTGGAGTTTCATGGAGATTCCTCGAAGCCGTTGGCGGATGAAATGACCAGGTCCTGGAAGCGCAGCTTTCCGAAGACGAATTTGCAGGCTGCGCCATATACGACGATCGAGGACGGTTTCCATAAAAACTGGTGTTACATCACAACCGCTGTCTGCCGTACGTTTGATAAGCCGGACGATTGTTATGAACTGAAGACTCTGCGCGAATACAGGGATACGTATCTTGCGGACAGCCCTGGCGGAAGAGAACTGATTCAGGAGTATTATGATGTTGCGCCAAGCATTGTGAAGCACATTGACCAGCAGCCTGATTCCGCAGGGATCTATTATTCGATATGGGATGAGTGGCTTGCGCCCTGTATTTCTATGATTGAAGCAGGGCAGAATGAGGCCTGTCGGGAACATTATATTTCAATGGTACATACACTGCAAAAAAAATACTTTCATTGATGTATACATCAGCTTTCCCCAGGCGGAGGGCTGATGTTTCTGTATGAAATCCTCTTTTTCCGGATATACTGATATCGATCGGCGGAAATTGTAATTCGTATGCGTTTTTTGCAATGCATACAATGCAGTCAGTCTGCCGGAACTCGAGGAAGGAGTAGCGGAAAAGATGGGACAGGAGCAATCGGAAAAAAAGAAAACAGAACGTACCGAAGAACAGACCAGCCAGGAGAAAGAACAGCGGGAGGCCATCCGGGATACCGGTGAGGTGGCGTTGCACGGGCGGATTCATCTGCTGAGTGTGATCGGGGAGATTGAGGGACACGAGTGCCTTCCGAATAATTCGAAAACAACCAAATATGAGCATGTGCTGCCGAAACTGGCAGCAATCGAGGACAGCCCGGATATTGACGGTCTGCTGATTCTTCTGAATACGGTGGGCGGAGATGTAGAAGCCGGTCTGGCGATTGCCGAAATGATCGCGTCCTTGAGTAAGCCGACCGTTTCCCTTGTGCTTGGGGGCAGCCATTCCATCGGCGTTCCCATTGCGGTCTCGACCGATTATTCTTTTATTGTAAAAACAGGAACGATGGTAATCCATCCAGTGCGTATGAATGGTACCGTTATTGGCGCACAGCAGACCTATGATTATTTTCAGCAGATGCAGGATCGCATTCTTGGCTTTATCTGCGATCACTCCACGGCCACAAAGGAGCGTCTGGAGGAGATGATGCTGGATACTGGGATTTTGACAAAGGACCTTGGAACAATTCTCGTCGGCGGTGAGGCAGTTCGCGAGGGACTGATCAATGAGGTGGGCGGTATCGGAGAAGCATTGAAAAAGCTGTATTCTATGATACGGTGAACAAAAATTTCTTGTACCTGTGCAAAATCTCTGCTATAATGCACTGAGGTGCATCCATATTTTACCTTGTGACGATTCAGGGCGGCCCGCTCTGAACCGTTACTTCATTTTATATTGCGGAGGCAGTTATGACAGTTTTACAGTCTATTTTTCTTGGAATTGTACAGGGGTTGACGGAGTTTCTTCCGGTCAGCAGCTCCGGTCATCTCGCCATTTTGGAAAATATGTTTCATATCGAGACAGATGGAGGGATGCTTTTTGACATCATGCTCCATGTAGGAACGCTGCTTGTGGTTTTTATCGTATACCGCAGGGATATCTGGAAGATGATCTGTGAGGCCGTGTTCATGTTCGTGGATATCTGCTCGAATCTGAAGACCTTCCTGTTGAACAAAATACATAAGACTTCCCTGAAGTATAAAAAGATCGTTCACAACAGTTACCGAAAATTTGTGGTGCTGGTTCTGGTATCGACGGTTCCGACCGGATTGATTGGAGTGGTGGGCAGTGATCTGATTTCCGATGCAGGCGATACGCTGCTGATTCCGGGTATCTGTCTTTTGATTACGGCAGTGCTCCTTCTGATGGCGGATACTGTGCAGGAAGGAAATAAGCTTCCGCGGGATATCAGCTACCGGGATGCGCTGATTATCGGCGCGGCACAGGGCTGCGCGACACTGCCGGGGCTTTCCCGCTCCGGGACGACGATCGCTGTCTGCCTGCTGTGCGGGATGGATCGCCGCTTTGCTGTGAAGTATTCATTTATTTTGTCCATCCCGGCGATCATGGGCGCTGCGGTACTGGAGATTAAAGATGTGATTGCAGAGCCGGTTGAGATGGGGCAGATCGGTATTTACGCGATTGGTATGGTATGTGCGGCAATTGTCGGTTATATCTGTATTAAAACGATGCTTGTTGTGGTGCGCAATAAGAAGTTTGTTTATTTTTCCGGATATTGTGCGATTGTCGGTTTGATTGCGATTGCAGGACATTTTCTTCTGTGAGATCGTTTCTGGCTGATAATGCACACGACCGTGTATGGAATCCGGCAGCTCTGCTGCCCGCGGCCGGCGCAGGCGGGCAGCAGAGCGTAAGTCGTTTCCGGCTCGATCGCAAAGGAGGGAGCGCTGTATCTGCATCTGGAAGGGAGATGCGCAGTGGCGCCAACAGGCAGGTGCGCTTGCTGTCTGAATGAAAGGGGAGTATCTGGTTTGGCATCGAACGCTTCAAGAAAGACTACGGCCGCGGGTTCGGAAAAGAAACCGGCGGCATCAAAATCAAGTACAAAAACAAACACAAAAACAAACATAAAATCAAATACAAAATCAAATACAAAGACAACGACAAGCGGCAGCCGTGGAACCAGAACAAAAACGGCTGCCTCTGTTTCGCAGCGTAATGATTCGGAGCCGGTGCAGGAGTACAGTTCCCCTTCGGCAAACCCTCTGCTTGCAAGAGAAGCGCTGCTGTGGCTGATTCTGGCCGTGTGTGTCTTTATTTTTATCAGCTTTTTTGGAATTGGCGGATATTTTGGCAGTGTGGTTTCGGATTTCTGTTTCGGTATTTTCGGCGTCTGTGCCTGGGTGTTTCCGCTGCTGCTGTTCCTGGCGTGCGCATTCTGGATTTCAAATCGCGGGAACCGGCTGGCCGGGATCAAATTCGGCGGCTGTATGCTGTTTTATTTATGCCTGTGCTGTTTCGCGGCACTGGTTGAGGGAAACTATGACGGCGTTTATTATCTTGGAAAGCTTTATGCACGCTGTGCAGCGGGAAAGACCGGCGGTGGTGTTGTCGGCGGCACCATCGTTTATTTCCTGGCTCCTGCGCTGGGATCAGCGGGAGCCGCTGTTCTGCTTGTGGTGTTTGCCCTGATTGCGCTTGTACTTGTTACCCAGAAGTCCCTGATTGGCGGCGTTAAGAGGCAGGGAGACCGTGTCTACCGTTCTGCAAAAGAATCTTCTGAACGCAGAAAGGAAGAACAAAAAAGGCGCCGGGAATGGGAACAGTTTGAGGGAACGCAGGACTTTCTGGGAGAGGGGACGGAGCGAGTTCCGGCAGAAGAGTCCGAGAAGAGACGGGAATTGCGGCAGGAGCGTATGTCGGTGTATTCGGAGATTCCCACGCAGGTTTCGACGCAGAGCCTGGAGCCGTTTTTTGAGGCGGAGTATACCAGCAGGAGTAAAAAAGAAAAGAAAAAACCCCGTCCGGCTGCGACGGAAGAGCGGCAGCTGGATGTCTCTGTTATGTTTACAGAGTCCACCGGTGAGCGGCGGCATCATCGTCATGCCAGCGGCGTGACGACAAATACCAGGATTGTCGGGGAACCGGAGCAGGTCGGGGTGAATGTCCATGAGATTCTTCCGAAAGCATATGATCCGGCTGTTGCGGACGGCTCGGTGCCGAATGTTTCAGGCGGGGCGTACATGGATGTTTCCGCAGATACAGGAAGCGGCATGGCAGATGACACCAACTTTATCAATTTGGAAAAAGAGAAGCACTCTGGAAATCAAACACCGGCTGCCCAAACTGCGGCACCGGAGTTTGGGCAGGAAATGCTTTCCCTGCATATTGAAGGTGTGGAGGAGGAAGAAGGCATAAAAGAAGGTACTGCAGAGTCTGAGAGGGCGGTCGATACGGGATCTTTAAGCGAAGCTACCGGTGCTTTAAAAAAGAATGAACGAATGATTCAAAGTGAGGAGCGATCTCGCAGAAAGAAAATCCGTACAGATGTGACGGAGGATATGCCGCAGCCGATGCCTGAGCGTGATTTGGAAGAAGAATATGAGGAGCGATCGTCCAACTCGGAAAGACCCCAAAAAAACACGTCTTCCGGGGATGGATTAAAGGAAGAGTCCGAAACGCAGGAAGCGGGAGGAACGGGCAAAATAAAACGAAATCCCCGCTCTTCCGAGCAGGAGATTGCGGATGGAATTGCATCTGTGGAGGCAGAGGCGGCGGAGACGGCGAAAACGGTGCGTCCGGAATATGTGTTCCCGCCTCTGGAGCTCCTGAAAAAGGGAAGCAGCAAATCCAGAAAGGGACAGGAGCAGGAGATCCGGCAGACAGCGGCAAAGCTTCAGCAAACCCTGGACAGTTTTGGCGTGCATGTGACTGTGACGAATGTGAGCTGTGGACCGAGCGTGACCCGTTATGAACTTTTGCCGGAGCAGGGGGTAAAGGTCAGCCGGATTGTTTCTCTCTCTGACGACATTAAACTGAACCTTGCGGCAGCGGATATTCGTATTGAGGCACCCATCCCCGGTAAATCTGCCGTCGGAATTGAAGTACCAAATACAGAGAACAGCGTTGTGCCGCTCCGCGACCTGCTGGAATCGGATGAATTTCAGAATCACAAATCAAAGCTTGCATTTGCTACAGGCAAAGACCTTGCGGGAAAAGTAGTTGTTTCGGATATTGCGAAGATGCCGCATCTTTTGATTGCGGGTGCGACGGGCTCTGGTAAATCAGTCTGCATCAACACGCTGATTATGAGTATCCTCTATAAGGCGAAACCAGAGGAAGTGAAGTTGATCATGATTGACCCGAAGGTGGTCGAGCTGAGTGTCTACAATGGTATTCCTCATTTGCTTATCCCGGTTGTGACAGACCCCAAAAAGGCGGCTGGCGCGCTGAACTGGGGCGTGGCAGAGATGACAGATCGTTACGCGAAATTCGCGGAGGTCGGTGTCCGTGACCTGAAAGGCTACAACCAGAAAATTGAAGCGCTCGCAGATGTCGATGATCCGGAAAAACCGCAAAAGCTTCCGCAGATCGTTATTATTGTCGATGAGCTTGCTGATCTGATGATGGTCGCTCCGGGCGAAGTAGAAGATTCGATTTGTCGTCTGGCTCAGCTGGCACGAGCAGCAGGCATTCATCTGGTCATTGCAACGCAGCGTCCGTCTGTGAATGTCATTACCGGACTAATCAAGGCGAATATGCCTTCGAGAATTGCGTTTTCCGTATCTTCTGGTGTGGACTCCCGCACCATCATTGATATGTATGGAGCTGAAAAACTGCTTGGTAAGGGTGATATGCTGTTTTACCCGCAAGGCTACCAGAAACCCGCGCGTGTGCAGGGGGCGTTTGTCTCGGATGAAGAAGTCTCAGATGTAGTCGATTTTCTGAAAAACAGCAACAGCAGTTTTGCGACGGAATCTGATATTGAGGAACAGATCGCAAAGGTACAGAAAGCGTCTGCCGCTGCCAGAACGGCGGAAGACACCGATGAGCTTTTCGCGGACGCCGGGAAGTTTATTATAGAAAAAGATAAGGCCTCGATTGGTATGCTGCAGCGAGTCTTTAAAATTGGTTTCAACCGCGCCGCACGCATCATGGATCAGCTTTCAGACGCGGGGGTCGTCGGACCGGAGGAAGGTACAAAGCCTCGTAAAATCCTGATGTCCGCGGAGCAGTTCGAGAACTATCTGGAAGAAAATTGAAATAAAAAAATGTAACTATTCAGAACAGCAGGTTATATGCTGTTCTGAATTGAAAAAATCATATTGACGCTCTTCAACACTTGTGTTATAGTAGTTCAGTATGAGTTCAGCCGAGACCCGGAATCACGGAAGCTCCAACCGGTAACCTGGTTTCTGGCGGTCATGCTCCGTATGTCAGAGAAGCCTGGATGTGGCGCTACTGTGGTGACCGATACAGCGGCAAAGCGACTGGGAGGTACTGAGGGGAGCAAATTTTGCGCGGATGCGCGATAAAAAATATCAGGAGGATTTACCAATGATTTCCAAGGAAAAAAAGACAGCTATTATTAACGAGTATGCGAGAACACCGGGAGATACCGGATCACCGGAAGTACAGATCGCGGTTCTCACTGCGCGGATTCAGGAACTGACCGCTCATCTTCAGGCGAATCCGAAGGATCATCATTCCAGACGCGGACTGCTGAAGATGGTAGGTAAGAGACGTGGCCTTCTGGAGTATCTGAAGAAGACGGATCTGGAAGGATATCGTACTCTGATCGCGAAGCTCGGCATCCGGAAATAATGAAAAAGAGGGCGGATCGATATCCGCCCTCTTTCCAGAGAGGCTTTCACACAGTGACAGCCGAGACCACTGAAAAGCGGATCGAGCGTCGGTCAGTTTTTCAGTAGTTTCGTAGCTTTTGCTGGTGATGGTCTTTCTTATGCGGTTTGCATCACTGTCGGACGGAGAGTTGGGGCATCGGGCAGGCAGTGAGAATCAGGCTCAGGACGTGAGAAGAAGTCAGCCGTCCTGGGCAGACGATTATGAAGAAGGAGAATATCATGTACAAGAGTTTTTCAATGGAACTGGCTGGAAGAACGCTTACCGTCGATATCGGACGGGTAGGTGCGCAGGCGAATGGATGTGCGTTTATGCATTATGGAGATACGACGGTGTTGTGTACAGCGACTGCGTCAGAGAAGCCAAGAGATGGAATTGATTTTTTCCCGCTCAGCGTGGAATATGAAGAGAAGTATTACGCAGTAGGCAAGATTCCAGGTGGCTTTAATAAAAGAGAAGGCAAGGCTTCCGAGAATGCGGTTCTGACGGATCGTGTGATTGACCGCCCGATGCGTCCGCTTTTCCCGAAGGACTACCGCAATGATGTGACGCTGGATAATATGGTAATGTCGGTAGATCCGGCGTGCCGTCCGGAACTGACCGCTATGATTGGTACGGCGATTGCAACCTGCATTTCGGATATCCCTTTTGACGGTCCCTGCGCGATGACACAGATGGGGCTTGTAGACGGGAAACTGATTGTGAACCCGTCTCAGGATGAATGGGACAATGGCGATCTGCAGCTGACGGTTGCTTCTACACGCGAGAAAGTCATCATGATCGAGGCTGGGGCGAATGAGATCCCGGATGATGTGATGATTGACGCGATTTACAAATGCCATGATGTGAACCTGGAGCTGATTAAATTCATCGATCAGATTGTAGCTGAAGTAGGCAAGCCAAAGCACGCATATGAGAGCTGTGCGATTCCGGAAGAACTGTTTGATGCGATTAAAAAGATTGTGCCGCCGGAAGAGATGGAGAAGGCTGTATTTACTGATGTAAAGCAGGTGCGTGAGGCGAATATCCGTGAGATCACCGCGAAGTTGGAAGAAGCGTTTGCGGACAATGAGGAATGGCTGTCTGTCCTCTCTGAGGCGATTTATCAGTATCAGAAGAAAACAGTCCGCAAGATGATTCTGAAAGATCATAAGCGCCCGGACGGCCGTGCAATTACGCAGATTCGTCCTCTCGCTGCGGAAGTAGATATTATTCCGAGAGTGCATGGTTCCGCGATGTTTACACGCGGACAGACGCAGATTTGCACAGTGACGACACTGGCGCCGCTTTCTGAGGTGCAGAAGATCGACGGACTGGATGATAATATCAGCTGCAAACGCTATATGCATCATTATAATTTCCCGTCTTACTCAGTCGGTGAGACGAAGGTCAGCAGAGGACCGGGACGACGTGAGATCGGCCATGGCGCGCTGGCGGAAAAAGCGCTTATGCCGGTAATACCGAGCGAGGAAGAGTTCCCGTACGCGATCCGCACCGTGTCAGAGACCTTTGAGTCCAATGGTTCGACTTCTCAGGCAAGCGTCTGCGCGTCGACGATGTCACTGATGGCAGCCGGCGTACCGATTAAGAAGCCGGTAGCGGGTATCTCCTGTGGTCTGGTGACCGGAGAGACGGATGACGATTATATCGTATTGACCGATATCCAGGGTCTGGAAGATTTCTTTGGCGATATGGACTTTAAGGTGGCCGGTACACTGGATGGTATCACAGCGATCCAGATGGATATTAAGATTCACGGTCTGACCCGCCCGATCGTAGAGGAAGCGATCTCCCGCACACATCAGGCGAGAGAATATATCTTAAAAGAGATCATGATGCCGTGTATCGCGGAGCCGAGACCTACGGTGAATGAGTATGCGCCGAAGATCATGCAGATGACGATCGATCCGCAGAAGATTGGCGACGTGGTTGGCCAGAGAGGCAAGACCATCAACACCATCATCGAGCGCACAGGTGTGAAGATCGATATCAATGATGACGGTTTCGTATCAATCTGCGGTACAGATCAGGCGATGATGGACAAGGCAGCTGAGATGATTCGCATCATTGTGACCGACTTCGAGGCCGGCCAGGTCTTTGACGGTGTGGTTGTCAGCATCAAGGATTTCGGATGCTTCGTAGAGTTCGCACCAGGCAAGGAAGGCATGGTACACATTTCCCGCATCGCGAAGCAGCGTATCAATCGCGTAGAAGACGTGCTCACGCTTGGAGATAAGGTCAGAGTGGTTTGCCTTGGCAAGGACAAGATGGGCCGCATGAGCTTCAGTATGAAGGATGTAAAGCAGAGATAAAAGAAAAGAGAGAACCGGGCCATTTCGCAAAGCATATTTATCGGATATGGGGAGTTATCCCCATATCCGTTGCGCGGAGCGCGTGCAGCAAAGCTGCAAAATACTTTATGCGCTCCTGCGCATCAGGAGATGGCCCGGTTTTCATTATAAGTTTCGAAGCTTTGTTCCATGTCTTTCAGGGTGTCAGCGTATTTGAGCAGCTGCGCGCGTACTTTTTCTTTGTCCGCGCGATCCTGTTTGTAGTTGATCCGATGCTCCATACTTGCCCAGAAGTCCATGCTTAACGTCCGCACCTGAACTTCGACCGGATAGTATTCGGTGAGTTCCAGGTAACGGACCGGAATTCCGAGGATGATGTGATAGCTGCGGTAGCCATTTGGCTTTGGGTGACGTATGTAATCTTTTTCTGTGACTATGATCAGATCGTTTTGTCTCTTCAACGCATCAATGATTTGATAGGCGTCCTGCTCGAAATAGCAGACGACGCGGATACCGGCAATGTCCTGCAGGTACTCGCGGGCGTTTGCCGGCGTTGTTTCGTGACTGAGCCGGAGAAGTTTTTCGTCCAGGCTCTGGTGCTTTTTAATTCTGGAATATACGGTATGAACGGGCTTATATGCTCCGTCGCTGTAGATCGAATGATTGAGGACGTCGAGCCGGGAAAGCAATAAATTCAGCGCATCCTGATATGGTAAAATCAATTCATAATATTCTTCACTGGTCATCTATAACATATTCCCCCTGTGTTGCCTGAAGTATTGGTAAAACTATACATAGAAAATATGTTTTCGATGTGTAGCAGATATTAAAAAAAAGAAAAAATGGCGGAGAGAAAATCTCCGCCGGAAAGTAAATTTATTTGAAGGCTATAAAGAAAAATTTTACTCCCTGCACAACGCTTCCAGATCCTCATAGAACCCTGGATAGCTGATATTTACAATATCTGCGTCGAGGATGTCCATTTCTCCGTCGCAGGCGAGCGCAGCTACAGCGAAACTCATGGCGATTCGGTGGTCTTTGTGCGGATCAATTGCCATTCCATGAAGCGATTTTCCTCCGGTGATGATCATGCCGTCTGGTGTGGCTTCGACCGGACAGCCAATGCGGGTGAGGTTCTCTGTCATGACAGTGATGCGGTCCGATTCTTTGACGCGCAGCTCAGCGGCGTCCCGAATCACAGTCGTACCGTCCGCAAAAGCGGCCAGAACGGCCAGAATCGGCAGTTCGTCTATGAGGGTAGGGATCAGGTCGCCTCCGATCTCAACCGCCTTTAAATTGCTGCTGCGCACGAGCAGGTCGGCACAGGGCTCCGCACCAGTGTGATCTTCGTTGAGAAGGGTGATATCCGCGCCCATTGCTTTGCAGACGCGCAGCATGCCGTCGCGGGTCGGATTGATACCGACATTTTTTAAAAGCAGTTCAGAGCCGGGGACAAGCAGCGCTGCGGCGATGAAATAGGCTGCGGAGGAGATATCTCCCGGTACGCGCACCTTCTGACCGGTAAGGACAGGCTCAGGGGAGATAGAAACAGTAAAGCCGGTATGTGCATTATCTTTTGGGGTATTTTCCGCATCTGTGCCGGTTCGTACATCCGCGCCGAAATAGCGCAGCATCAGCTCTGAGTGATTTCGTGAAACCGCCGGTTCTGTGACACTGGTCACGCTGTCCGCGTATAATCCCGCCAGCAGGACGCAGGACTTCACCTGCGCGGAAGCCACAGGAGAATCATAATGGGTGCCGCGTAGTTTTTTTCCGCGAATCAAAAGCGGCGCGCAGCCATTTCCATGTGAGGAGGAAATGTCAGCATTCATAGCAAGAAGCGGCGTCATAATGCGCTTCATCGGACGTTTTTGAATCGATGCGTCTCCGGTGATGGTGGAATTGAATGCCTGGCCTGCGAGAATTCCGGAAAGAAGACGTACGGTCGTTCCGCTGTTACCGGCATCGAGGATGTCAGAGGGTGCGTTAAGCCCGTGGAGGCCCCGCCCGTGCACAAGCACATGGGCACCGCGGGATTCTTCTTTCAGTGTGATGTCAATGCCCATCTGCCGGAAACACGCGATCGTTGAAAGACAGTCTGCGCCAGTCAGAAAATTTGTGACTTCGGTCGTGCCATCCGCGAGCGCGCCGAACATAATGCTTCTGTGGGAGATGGATTTATCGCCCGGTATGGATAGTTCCCCGCGCAGGGGAGCCGTATATTTGATTATCATAGTAAATGAAAGATTCCTTCCTATTAATATAGTGAATTACCGCTCCCAGACCTGGTATCCGTCATCCCTTAATACCTTCGCTGCTTCTTTGGAGGGCATTTCCTCATAAAATTCGATCCGCAGGACCCCTTCTTCATATTCCCGGCTATGTACGATGCCAATATTTTTGATGCTGATGTTTTTGCCGGCGAGCAGCGTAGCTATGGTAGAGATTGCACCGGATTCGTCTACGATGTCGCAGTAGATCCGATAGGTTTTCTTAATACTGCCCGGACTGCTTGACGCGAAAGAATCCCGGTAATCGCGTGATTTCTCAAACATTTTATAGATGTACTCGCCATCCTCGCTGTACATGGCCTCCCGCGAGGCGGTCAGCAGATCAATAAACGTATCCATGACCGATATGATATTATCTCCGTTCGATATACAGATATGTTCCCACATTTCCGGAGAAGAGGAGGCGATTCTGGTAATGTCTTTAAAACCGCCCGCAGCAATCAGCTTCATCAGTTCGTCTTTGGAATCCAGGTCATGAACAGTGTTCACCAGGGAGGCGGCGATCAGATGTGGGAGATGGCTGACCGCAGCAGTGGCAAAATCATGCTGACGATAGTCGAGCACCAGAGGCAGCGCACCGATGGAGGACGCCAATGCACGGTAGGTTTCCACCCATTCTTCGGGGGTACCCAAAGAGGGGGTAATGATATAGTAGGAATTCTCAAACAGATGCGCCTGAGAATAGGCAAGCCCGGATTTTTCAGATCCTGTCATGGGATGACCGCCGATAAAACGGCCGTTCAGCCCCAGATGCTCTGCTGCCAGGTGAATGTCTGTCTTGACGCTCCCGACATCTGTCAGGATACAGTCCGTGCGGACGAGATCCTTTAACTGTTCCAGTGCGGTGATGTTGCTTCCTACCGGTGCGCATAAAAAAATACAGTCGCACTCTGCAAATTGAGAGTCCGCCGGTGAAGTACAAATATCGTCAATGACGCCCTGTCTGAGCGCTTCCTCCACCGTCTTTGCGGTCCTTGTATAGGCCATGATGTGACAGCCGGGTGTAGCTCGCCTCAAAGCTTTTGCGAGTGAACCGCCGATCAGTCCCAATCCGATAAAACCAAATGTATGCAGTTCCATAATCTTATCCCTTCCTGAATAAACGTAACAAATCACAGTAAATTTTACTATTTTCATGCGACAATGTCAAATATATCCGCGGTTTCTTTCGGCACATTCGGCAGGCGTTTGGGCAGCTGAAATAGGCTGTTGAAAAAGAATTGTTAAAATTGAATAAAATGCTTGAACTGTTCCAATTTTTTTAGTAAAATGTAACTATGTGAGCCGCTACGGTTTTTGAAGCATTTTTATGAAGTCGGGCGGGCCGTATTACTAAATTATTGGAGGATAAGATTATGAATGTTTACACAACTGACAAGATCCGGAACGTCGTAATTCTCGGACATGGCGGTGCAGGCAAAACGAGCCTTGTGGAAGCTATGGCATATCTGTCGGGAATCACGAGCCGATTGGGCAGCGTAGCTGACGGGAATACCATCAGCGATTACGATAAAGAGGAGATCAAGAGAAAGTTTTCCATTACGACTTCCATGGTACCGATCATCTGGGGTGATACGAAGATTAATATCCTGGATACGCCGGGCTACTTTGATTTCGCCGGTGAGGCTGTTGAGGCCTGCGCGGCGGCGGACGCGGCTGTGATTGTTGTGAATGGTAAGAGCGGTGTAGAGGTTGGCACGCAGAAGGCATGGGATCTCTGCGAGAAGTTTAAGCTTCCACGCTTCTTCTATGTGTCAAATATGGATTTTGATAATGCCAGCTACCGTAAGGTTGTGGAATCTCTGACCGAGCTTTACGGCAAGCGGATTGCTCCGATCCATGTGCCGTTTCGTGAGAATGAGAAGTTTGTCGGCTACGTGAATGTGGTGAAGATGGCAGCCCGGAGATATGTGAATAAGCAGGAGAAGGTGGAGTGCCCGATCCCGGATTATCTGCAGGAGTATGTAGAGAAATATCGTGAAAATCTGATCGAAGCGGTCGCTGAGACCAGTGAAGAATTTATGGATCGCTATTTCAATGGCGAAGAGTTCTCTGAGGCGGAGATTATGGCAGCACTTCATACGAACGTGGGCGACGGTTCGATCGTACCGGTGACCATGGGCGCCAGCGTGAATCTGCAGGGCATTCTGATTCTGCTGGATGATATCGTGAGCTATATGCCATCTCCGGAGAAGCGGAAATTCGCGGGCGTGAATACGAAGACAAAGGAAGTATTCGAGGCGAACTATGACTTCTCGAAGTCGAAGTCTGCTTATGTGTGGAAGACGCTGGTGGATCCGTTTATCGGAAAATATTCGTTTATTAAGGTTGCCTCCGGCGTAATCAAGGGAGACGATACTCTTTATAACGACGCCAAGGGGACAGAAGATCGAGTGGGTAAGCTGTATGTGATGGAAGGCAGCAAGCCGATAGAGGTGAAAGAGCTGCATGCCGGAGATATCGGTGCGATCGGCAAGATCGAGGCAGCGACAGGCGATACGCTTTCGACCAAGGCGACTCCGATCGCTTATGGCAAGATCGACACGCCGGTTCCATACACCTATAAGAGATATGAGCCGAAGGTGAGAGGCGAGGAAGATAAGGTCGCGCAGGCGCTGATGAAGATGGCGCAGGAAGATCTGACCCTGAAGGTTGTGAACGATGGTGAGAACCGTCAGACGCTTCTCTATGGCCTTGGCGATCAGCACCTGGATATCGTGATCAGCCGTCTGCTGACGAAGTATAAAGTGGATGTGAACCTGGAGAAGCCGAAGGTGGCGTTTCGCGAGACCATCCGCAAGAGCTCTGACGTAGATTCCAAGTACAAGAAGCAGTCCGGCGGACATGGCCAGTATGGGCATGTAAAGATGCGTTTTTCACCGCTCGACACTTTGGATGAGCCGTATGAGTTCTCCCAGGAGGTTGTCGGCGGTGCGGTTCCGAAGAACTACTTCCCGGCTGTAGAGAAGGGTATCGCGGATTCCTGCCAGAAGGGACCTCTTGCCGGATATCCGGTAGTCGGAGTGAAAGCGGTTCTCTATGATGGATCTTACCATCCGGTAGATTCCTCTGAGATGGCATTTAAGACTGCAGCTTCCCAGGCATTTAAGAAGGGCTTCATGGAAGCCAGCCCGGTTCTGCTTGAGCCGATCGCTTCCGTAAAGGTTACGGTTCCGGATAAGTTCACCGGTGATGTGATGGGCGACCTGAACAAGAGACGCGGCCGTGTACTCGGTATGAATCCGGATCACAAGGGCAATACGATCGTTGAGGCGGATGTGCCGATGTCTGAGCTTTACGGATATTCAACGCAGCTTCGCTCCATGACCGGCGGTTCCGGGGATTTCACTTATGAGTTTGCCCGCTATGAGCAGGCTCCGAATGATGTGCAGGAGCGTGAAATCGCAGCGCGGAATGCGGAAGAATGATAGGAATAATATAGAAATGGATTTGAAAAGGCGGCCGATGGGCCGCCTTTTTGTATGCGCCCGGCCGCGAAAGGAATATTCTGGCTAACACCAGACGCGGCCAGCGCGGACGAGTGGGAGCCGATGAGCTGCCTCCTACTCGATTCTGAAGTTGATTATCGTTCGTTCGGAACAATGCTGCCGGAACCAAATTGCGCGGCGACTGTTCCGAACGGTATTCGAAACTATCGTAACGTAATTGCCTTTGCCGGGCATTTCTCAGCGCATTTGCCGCAGCCGACACATTTCTCGTAATCGATGTGGGCGATATTATTCTCCACTGTGATAGCTTCGTGCTCACACTGCTTGACGCAGAGCTTGCATCCGATACAGCCGGTATCGCAGCTCTTTTTCACAGCGGGGCCTTTCTCCTTGCTGGAGCAGCGCACCGCATAGGCTGCTTTATCCGGAATCAGTTCGATCAGATGCTTCGGGCAGGCCGCTACGCATTTGCCGCAGGCCTTACAGAGATCGCGGTCTACGACAGCGACCCCATTTACGACATGGATGGCGCCGAACGGACAGGCCTTCTCACAGGTTCCAAGCCCCATACAGCCGTAATCACATGCCCATGGAGAAAGACCGCTTGCTGCTGCCGCGGCACAGTCGTGGATGCCGACATAATTGCTGGTCTGTTTTGTGTGTTCGCAGGTGCCGAAGCATTTGACGAACGCAACCATTTTTTCCTGGTCGCCTGCGCTCACGCCCATGACCTGACTGATTTTTTCCGCCACGGGTGCACCGCCGACCGGGCAGCCGTTTACCGGAGCTTCGCCTTTTACAATTGCTTCGGCCATCGCGTCGCAGCCGGCATAACCGCAGCCGCCGCAATTGTTGCCAGGCAGATACTCGCGCACTGCAAGCTGTTTTTCATCTACTTCTACTTTAAATTTTTTGCCGACTGTGATGAGGAGCATCCCCATCACGAAGCCGATCACCGCCACCGCTACTGTGGCGACAAGTACTGGATACATACGCTACCTCCTTTTTCTGTGTCCGTATTCATCCGAGCGACAGGCTGCTAAATCCCATAAATGCGATGGACATCAGGGCAGCGGAGAGCAGGACGACCGGAGCTCCGCGGAATGGAGCCGGAATGGCCGATTCGTCGATGCGCTCACGGATTCCTGCCAGCAGGACGATTGCGATGGTGTAACCGACACCAGTGCCAAAGCCTGCGGTAATGCTTTCCAGGAAGTTGTATTCATCCTGTACATTGGTCAGGGCTACGCCGAGTACCGCGCAGTTTGTAGTGATCAGCGGCAGATAAATGCCGAGTGCCTGATACAGCGGCGGAGCGACTTTTTTCAAAAACATTTCTACAATCTGTACCAGAGTCGCGATTACCAGGATGAACACGATGGTGTTCAGGTAAGTCAGATCCAGCGGTTTCAGGAGAAACGTATAGAGCAGGTTCGCCACAGCGGAGGCAATTGTGATGACAAAGATAACCGCCGCGCCCAGACTGGCTGAAGTCTTGATCTGCTTCGAAACACCGAGGAAGGAGCAGATGCCCAGGAACTGGCTCAGGACGACGTTGTTGACCAGAGCGGTCGTGATTATAATTAACATCAGGGATGAATTCATGCTTTCGTCGCCTCCTTATCTGAACAGCTGGTATCATGGCTGACGGAGCAGGTTGCGCAGCAGCCGTCACAGCCTTCGACCTTTTTGTTCGCTTCTGTGTGGATATGTACGCCGTTCATAACGGCGATGATGAACGCAATCACGAGGAAGGCGCCCGGCGCCTTTACAAAAATGGCAATCGGCGGTATGGAATCCGGCAGAATGGTAAAGCCAAACGCAGTTCCCGCACCGACCAGCTCGCGCACAAGGCCAATCACCGTCAGGGCGATGGTAAATCCCAGGCCCATGCCGATGCCGTCAAAAGCGGCGAGATCCGGGGTATGCTTATTAGCGTAAGCTTCCGCGCGGCCGAGAATGATGCAGTTTACCACGATCAGCGGGATGTAGATGCCCAGCGAATCATAGAGCCCCGGCGTGTAAGCCTGCATCAGCAGGTCGACGATGGTCACGAGAGAAGCTGTGATGACGATGTATGCCGGCAGACGCACCTCATCCGGGATGACGTTGCGCAGCGCCGAGATAATCATATTTGAAAAAATAAGTACGATCATGGAAGAGACACCCATGCCGAGGCCGTTGATGGCGGAAGTGGTTACCGCGAGGGTAGGGCACATGCCGAGCATCAGGACCAGAGAAGGATTCTCTTTTACCACGCCGTTATAGATTCGTTCCATGTATTGATTCATGTAAAAACCCCCCTTATCCTATGTACTCCGCGAAGAACGCGAGTGCGGTGTTGACTGCGTTGACGACGGCGCCGGAGGAAGTGGATGCACCGGATACAGTGTCAATCTCATTTTCTTCGGTGGAAGAGCCGGACTTGTTCAGGATGAATGCATCGGTATTGACGCCATCGAACTGGCTCTTAAACGCATCCTCGTCTACCCGCATACCCATACCAGCTGTTTCATTCAGCGTTGTAAAGGCGATCTTGATGACAGTACCGTCTGTGGTAAGGCCGACAGAGAGGGTGATATCTCCTTCAAAACCATCGCCGCTGGTGACACTGATTACATAACCAACGATCTCGTCGTTATCGTCATAGCCGACCAGTACGTCGTTGATGTAGGTCTTTCCGAATGTGGAGGTGTCATATGCTTCGCCTGCGAGCGCTTCCACTGCGGCATCCAGATCGGAGTCATACTGGAAAGAAGCTGCATCCGGGCATACCTCGAGGTAAGATTCCTGGTTAGCTGCGATTTCCTGTTCTTCGATCTTGGTCTTTGTCATGGCGTACACGCCGCTTAAGAGCAGACCAGCGATCAAAGTGATAACCGTCAGATTGATGGCAGCTTTCGGAAATTCACGCTCTTTGTACTCGCCGCCATTGTAGCCCAGTGGCTTCGGAATTGGCAGCTTATCAATAAACGGAACAAACATATTTGAGATAATGATGGCATAGCTGAAGGAGTCCGCAGAGGAACCATACACACGGAACAGTCCGGCAAGAAGGCCGATGATTGCGCCGTAAAGGATGTGTCCGCGGGAGGTCACCGGACTGGTAACGGGGTCAGTCGCCATAAAGAGGGCGCCCATCAGCAGGCCGCCGCCGCAGATCTGGGCAATCAGATAAGCAGGCGCAAAACCACCTTCTCCGAAAAGGCCCATAAAAAGAGTAAAGACCGCGATACAGGAAACCGGAATCTCCAGAGTGATTCCACCGGCAACCCACAGGTATAATCCACCGATCAGCAGGGCTACAGCAGAGCTTCCGATGACGCCATTGGTGGAGCCAAGATAAAGCTTTGCAACATTAATGGTATCTCCAGCATTCAAAGCCGCAAGCGGAGTTGCGGAGCTGATGCCGTCGACGCTGTAGTTGGTCATGGCCGTTCCAAAGGAAATCAGAAGGAAGCAGCGAGCCGTAAGCGCCGGGTTCAGAAAGTTTTTGCCAAGCCCGCCAAAAAAGCATTTTACAACGAGGATGGCGAAGATGCTTCCAAGTACCGGCAGGTATAGAGGCGCTTCCGGTGGGAGCGTGAGTGCCAGCAGAAGACCGGTCACCACTGCGCTGCAGTCTTTTATAGTATTTGGCCGTTTGGCGATCCGGTCAAAGAGATATTCGCAAAGAACAGCAGAGCCAACTGCGAGCAGAATCACTAACAGGGCGTGAAGTCCGTAATGCACGACGCCGACAATCGTCACAGGCATCAGTGCCAGCACAACATCAAGCATGACCTGTCCGGTCGTCAGTCTGCTTCGGATATGAGGGCTGGAAGAAATATTTAGTAACTTGTTTTCATTCATGTCTCATCCCTCACTTTCTCTTAGCCGCCATGATTTCGGCTTTGGTCTGCTTGAACAGCTGCATCAGAGGCCGCTTTGCCGGGCAGACCCAGGTGCAGGAACCACAGTTGATGCAGTCGAGGCCGTACAGACGGTGCTCATACTGCTCGTAATCTTTTCTCTGCGCGGCGTCCGCCATCATCTGCGGAATCAGATGGATCGGACATACGCGGGAGCAGCGTCCGCAGCGGATGCAGGCCGTCATCTGCGCATCTGCGAGTTCTACTTCGTCTTCCGCAAGCAGCGTCAGTGCGTTGCTTGCCTTGGTGATCGGAGCCGAGAGAGAAGGCATAGCGATCCCCATCATTGGGCCGCCGCTCAGGGCTTTTTTCAGAGTAACGCCGCTTTTAAGGCCGCCGGCAGCTTCCACCATCTCTTCGTAGGAAGTGCCAATCGGCACACGGAAGGTACCCGGCTTTGCAACCGCATCGCCGGATACGGTGAAGTAACGCTGCATCAGAGGTTCAGAGTAATAAACTGCGCGGTAGATCGCATGCAGGGAAGCAACATTGCATACAATGCAGCCTACGTCTGCGGGGAGCATACCGGCTTTCAGGTCGCGCCCGCTGACCACGGAGATCAGGTTTCTCTCACCGCCCTCCGGGTATTTGGTCTGAACCGGCTGTACCATGACGCCTTTTTCTCCGGCACAGACTGCTTCCATGGCTTTGATCGCTTCCGGTTTATTATCTTCGATCGCGATGACGCCCATCGCATCCGGGAAGAGTTGGAGTACCAGACGGAGTCCGTCAAAAATAGCGCGGCTCTGTTCCTGCATCAGCCGGTCGTCGCAGGTGATGTAGGGCTCACACTCAGATCCATTTGCAATGATATAATCAATCGAATCCGGGTTTTTGGACGTCAGTTTTACATGAGTTGGAAAACCGGCGCCGCCCATGCCGACGATTCCGGCTCTCTGAATTGCGTCCAGAATGTCTTTGTTCGAAAAGGTACCGGCTTTATGCTTTTTGCCAACCCCATCCGCGAGCGTGTATGCGCCGTCGTTTTCAATGACGATGCACATCGCTTTCGCTCCGGATGCAGTAGCACGCTCTTCAACGGCTTTTACCTTGCCGGAGCAGGAAGAAACAATATTGGCAGAAACAAATCCGTCTGCTTCCGCAATAATCTGTCCCGCTTTTACAAGGTCTCCTTTGGCTACCACCGGCTTCGCCGGTTTGCCAATGTGTTGATTAACAGGGAAAACAAGGTCTCCTTTTGGGAGATAAGGCTTTACCGGCTCACCGAGAGAAAGCTCCTTGTATTCTTCGGGATGGATGCCACCCCGAAATGTTTTTATCTTCATATGAAAAACCTCCATTCATATGGTATGGGGTGGTTATTGTGCGTCTTCTGTTTCGGACTGCTCGGTTTCCGCTTCGTCCATAGTTCCCGCCAGGAAAATTGAAGTCGGTCCGTCTGCGCCGCCGATGATGACAAGATCTGAACTGCCGGCCTGTGCCTGCGCGATGCAGTCAGCCACCGCCGCCTTAAATGCATCAGAGGTAATGGTAGCACCGGATACGCCGTCCACCTCTACAGACTGGGCGGTCAGAATTTGTCCGCTGATTTCTGGCCCAATGAGAGCGCCTATATCTGCTGTCTCTCCGGAGAGATCATAGCCGATCGATGTGATGCTGTTGTCATCAAAGGCCACAGTAACCACCACTTCACTGCTGATGCCCTCAGCGGAAGCAGAATAAATACCTGCCGTGTAGAGAGAGGAGAGGGAAGCTTCGTCTAATGTTTCTGTCTCATCGCCATCCGCAGATTCTGTTGTAGCAGTATCTTCTGTTTCTTCCTCGCTTATAATCTCTGTTTCGTATTCCTCTGCGGCAGCTTCTTCACTGTCTGCTTTCGCCTGTGCGATACAGTTCGCTACGGCTTCTTTGACAGCGGTGGAGGTAACAGTAGCGCCGGATACACCATCGATCTCTGCGGACTGCGCATCCAGAACCTGGTTGCGGATTTCCAGAACTTGGTTGCGGATTTCTTCAGCAAGGTCTGCGCTAACTTCGTCGAACTCGTCTTCCATCCAGGTGCCGACTGCTACAATATTATACTCGTCAAAAGTGACATTGACTGTGATTTCACTTTCCATTCCCTGAGCGGTAGCAGTGTAAGTGCCGGGAACAAATGGAGCGTCTGGGGCAGCGGCAAGTTCGGTATCACTGTCATCTGATGTTGTGCTTTCTGTTTCCGCGGCGGCTTCTGTTTCTGTTTCGGATTCTGCCGCTTCTGCTACAAAACCGGCCTGCTCCATACAGTCTGCAACTGCGGCTTTAAATGCGTCAGAGGTAATCGTCGCACCTGATACACCGTCTACATCGCTGGACTGAGCGGTCAGTACTCTGGCAATCATAGTATCTCCGATGTCAGCGCCGATGCCGGAAGTCTCACCGGAAACATCCGCCTCGATAGAAACCAACCCGGTCTCATCAAAGGTACAGGTAACGGTTACATCACTGCTAATGCCGGCAGCAGAAGCGGTATAAGTGCCTGGAACAAAGCTGCTGCCGCCCTCAATCGCAGCAGGCTCATCTGCAGCTTCGGTTTCCGTTTCTGCAGTCTCGGTAGTGGCAGTTTCTGTTTCGGTCTCAACAGCTTCGGTTTCAGCTTCAGCAGTTTCGGTTTCAGCGGCTTCGGTTTCAGCTTCAGCAGTTTCGGTTTCAGCGGCTTCGGTCTCAGCTTCAGCAGCTTCGGTTTCAACAGCTTCGGTCTCAGTCTCTGCAGCTTCCGTTTCTCCTTCCGCAATAGCAGCAGCTGTATCGGTATCATCTGTGGAATCAGAAGAACCGCCTGCTGCCTGATCAAGCGCATTTGTCAGAGCTGTCTTTACTGCGGTAGAAGTAACGGTAGCGCCTGACACGCCATCGACATCCGCAGACTGCGCATTCAGAATTTGTTCGCTGATTTCCGGTCCAATCGCCGCACCAATACCGTCGGTCTCGCCGGAGACATCGATCCCTAAGGAGAGGATGCTGGTTTCATCCACGGTGACAGTTACAGTGACGTCGCTTTCCATACCAGCGGCAACAGCGGTATATGTACCTGGTGTATAAGTTCCGCTGCCGGAAGAAACGTTGCTGTCAGAAGCGGCGGCAGTGACTTCGCTGTCCGCTTCCGATTCTGTCTCTGTTTCGCTGGTATCAACGGCTGCTTCTGTAGCTCCCTCAATGTTGTCAGTCTCGGTATCAGCTACAGCATCAGTCTCTGCCTCATCCGCAGCCTCTGTTTCTGCCGCGTCGGCATCTTCTTCGTCAGAAGAACTGGAGGCTTCCGTTGCTTCTTCGTCGACCTCATCAGAATCGCCCGAACCTCCTGTGGCCTGTGTGATACAATCCTCCAGAGCTTCTTTCAGAGCGTCTGATGTGATGGTGGCTCCGGAGACTCCGTCCACATTCGAACTCTGTGCTGCCAGGAAGCTCTCGATCATTTCATCGCCGATATCAGCGCCGAGACCGGCGGTTTCACCGGATACATCTACAGTGATAGAGGTAATACTTCCCTCATCAAAGGTACAGGAGACCGTTACATCGCTCTGGATACCGGCAGCGGTAGCCGTGTAGGTACCAGGCGTATAGGCAACGGTACCTGTGGTGGATGATACGGTAGTACTTGCGGTTTCCTCAGAAGAATTTATGGAATACTCGCCGATCTGCACAATACCTAAACTGGCGGCAACCACTACACAGGCTGTGACTCCCTTAGCAAGGGTGGTCCGAGAAATTGTCTGTTTACCCATTTTTTCCTTCCTTTCCTTATTAAAATATAAAACACAAAAAGTAAATGAATATGATTCATTTACTATTGCAATCCAAATAAAAGCAAAATGAAAACTCCTGAACTTGCCGAATGACCGCAAAAGGAGACTGAGATGCCTCCATATGCGGTCACAGGAATTTTAAAGCGTTAATTTGTAAAACGAAAGATACTTAGTCATCATCATCACTGTCTTCCTCAAGTTCAGTTTCCGGCTTCTTCTTTTTGAACTTAAGCAAGAAAGCGGAGAGATAAATACTGAGGACATAAAGACCAAACATCGGGATGGCGACCATACTCTGTGATACGATATCCGGCGGTGTTACAATTGCCGCAATCAGGAAAATCACAATAATGGCTGGCTTAATCCCTTTCTTCATCCATTCGACTTTGATCAGACCAAGCTGTGTCAGGAGAACAGCTACGACCGGAAGCTCGAAGATGAATCCCATCACGACAAAAATCGTGATCTCAAAGTTCAGATAGTTCTGTACACTGATAGAAGCCTGAATGTTGGTGCCGGAGCTGAGTTCAATCAAAAATCTCAGCATAAACGGCAACATGATTTTGTAAGCGAAGATGACACCGACCACAAAACAGATCAGGCCGGAAATGATAACTCCGATGAACAGTCCGCTTTCCGTTTTTTTCAGGGCAGGATTGACATACGCCCAGATCTCATAGAGCAAAAGCGGAAGCATCGCACATATGGCAACTACCAGTGAGATCGTGAACTGCTGCATCAGAAGTTCCTGCGGGGCGATGTAAACGAATACATAATTGTACTTCTCGCCCATGGCAGTCAGGAAATTGATAATGTCCTGAGAAAAGTACAGGGCGATCAGGAACGCAATCACTACTCCGACAAGACATACTGCCAAACGATTCCGGAATTCTTTCAGATGACCGGTAATCGTCATTTTGCCATCTTCTGACTTATCTTTGTCCTGCTTTTTAGAAGCAGGCTGTTTTGCTGCGTTTTGATCCTTTTTCATCACTGCTCCGTAGTCTCAGATTTGGTTTCGCTGGCTGTAGTAGTTTTTACATCATCTTCGTGTGCGGCTTCATCAAAGTTCTTCTTTGCCTTCCCAAACATCTTGCTCAGCTTCGGGATCTGGCTCGGTCCAAAGAGCAGAAGAATAATTGCCAGGATGATCAGTAATTCAGTCGTACCAAGTTTCATGATTTGTTCCTCCTTTGATTGTGCAGCACTGTAATGGTGGCTGCGTGTGTTTCCCGGTCGAACCGGAAGTGAAATCAAATGTACATTTTATGCTTCTGCGGCAACTGCCTCGTTTTCTGCCAGGTCGCTCGCAGCTGTCTGTGCGGCAGTATCAGCCGGCTGTGTGTCCGAAGCGGTATTTACCGGCTGTGTCAGTGCGTCTGCGCTGCTGTCAGCTGTCTGTGCCGGAGCTTCCGCAGCCGCTTCAACGGCTTCTGCTTCTGCGGCCAATGCAGCTGCTTCTGCCTGGGCTTTCTTTTCTTTTTCCCGGGCTTCTCTGGCCGCACGGACACGCTCTGCATTTGCTTTTGCCCTGGCGGCTCTGGCTTCCCTGGCGGCTTTTACCTTTTCCGGATCTGCTTTGGATGAGCTGGTCTTTTTATGTACTGTATCGCCAGCAGTACCATCCGCCGCTGCCTGAGCGCCATCTGCGTCCGCATTATCTGTTGCTGTACCCTCAGCAGACGTCTGCTCGCCATCGACTGCGGCAACAGCATCTTCTTCGCTGACAGCACCAGTCGATTCTTCTGATGTGCCTTCTACAGTACCATCCGCGTTTTCTTCCGCTGCTGCCGCTTCCTCTTCTGCATTTTTCTTTGCTCTCGACTTTCTGGAAGGCGTAGCCTTTAATGGCTTCGTGGCATCGCTGAAGGATTTCTTGATGTCGTTCATATCTGAGTTGATTTCATCTGTAATATCCGTGATGGGCTCCATCGCTTCCCGCAAAGGCTTCTGTGCTTCTGCGAGAGGCTCTACAACGGTCTCACGAAGTTCCTTGGTCGCTTCTTCCGTAACCCCTTTAAAGCCTTTCAGTACCTCGCCGATTTTCTTGGTGTACATGGGGAGCTTATCAGGACCGGCTACAAATAAGATAATAACGAATATGAGCATCATCTCTGTCGCGCCGATTTTCATATCTCTGTCCTCCTTTCTATAGGGTAGTGAAAGCGTAACCCAAATGTATTTGCTTTCCTGTAAATCACCTCCCATAGAATAACAGGTTTTTTG
>JAJPXU010000052.1 GCA_021205305.1 Lachnospiraceae bacterium | reverse complement strand
AGGACTGTATGCATACCATGGCGGGCTCCAAAAACGTGGCGGAAATCCAGGGAGGATTTCAGGTCAACCGATGCTCGAAATGCGGCCGTCATTATGACGGGTATGAGATCTGGGAACAGGATGAGCTGCCAACCTGTGAATCCTGCGGAGGCAGAATCCTTCCTTGGGAGCTTTACAGCCACATCAGCCTCTGGGAGGAGGGTGTTCAGAAAGCCAGGGAATGGATCTCCAGAGCTGATCTGATCCTTGTGATCGGAACCAACGGCTATTACAGCAGCGCGTACTGGAATTACAGGAGAGATGATGCCGTCATCGTGCAGATCAATCCGGGACATACCGGCTTTGATCGGGCTGCGGACTTAAATATCCGGGAAGCATGCGATGATGTATTTCACAAACTGATAGAGAGGTGGCAGGGAAATGGCTGATCAACAGACGGAGCGCATGAAACAGATGGCGGCGCAGATGCGGGCCGCAGAATACAAAGGACTTTCCGAAGAAGAAATCCAGGAAAAAGAACGGCTAAAAGAAATGCGCAGGAAAAAGAATATCGGGATATTGGAGGATACTCTGGAAATTCTGGAAAATGGAAGTTTTGAAAAAGGTGGAAAAGAAATAAAACTGCAGTTCTCCCCGGAGCAGATGCGAAAGATACAGGTGTTTCTGCCGGAAGATATTGAGGCGCTGCGGACAGAGGAAACTTCTGCTTCCGGGACTGTCGCTGCCTCGGACGCTGCAAATAGCACCGAAAATCAGGCGCTGACAAAATCAGGCTGTTCGTTTGACTGTGAAAATATCGATGCTCTCATTCTTGCGCAGAGGAAATATTCAGAATTAAAAGAGAATGGAGAATCAGATCCGAAAGTTTTAGTTCTGAATCTGGCAAGTTCCACGTATCCGGGCGGTCAAACCCGCAAAGGTGCCAGTGCACAGGAGGAAGATCTCTGCCGCAGGACATCTCTCCTGCTTTCTCTGGAATGTGACGAGGCGAAAAAATATTATGATTACAACAATGCACGGAAGACGCACATGGGCTCTGACGGCGTGATGATTTCTCCATATGTGGAAGTCCTCAAGGATGGTTCCTCCGAGACACTTTCTGAGCCATTCCCGATTTCTGTCATGAGCTGCGCGGCACCGATGATCCGCCTGGGACTGGAAGGTATGTCACAGCAGGAGTATGAAGTGATGCTCTGTCACCGCATTCAGGGAATGCTGCTCACAGCTGCGTCACAGAATTATCGTCACTTGATTCTGGGAGCTTTCGGCTGCGGCGTGTTCGGCAATGACGCCGCTGTTGTTTCCAACTTATTCCATCATGCGATACAAAACCTTTCATTTCATGGCAAGGAAAGCGGTCAGTTGTTTGACTCTATTGATTTTGCTGTGCTCTGCCGGCCGGGGAAGGATTACAACTACAGAGAATTCTGCAGAAACTTCTCACACAAAGATGACGCCTGCACTGCCGGGAGTGACGTTTAACGGAGGGAGGCTTTCTGAATGGATATTTCCAAACAGGCACTTCAGTTGAAAAAGGCTTTAAATGAGAGCCGCTACACTGTTGCCATCACCGGAGCCGGTATTTCCTTTTCGGCAGGCGGCATGAACTTTGACCATGAAAATGTGGCGGAGCTTCTGCCGCTGGCTTCGGAGGATACACTTAGGAATGAGCCGGATAAATATTATAAGCTGCTGGATCATGCTTTTCTTCATTCAATGTTTGCCAATGAACCGTCCTTTGCGCATAAAGCGCTGAGGAGTCTGGAGATCAACGGACTTCTGCAGGGAATCATTACGACGAATGTGGACTGTATGCACACCATTGCAGGTTCGGAAAATGTGGCTGAGATACAGGGCAGCCTGCAGATCAACCGCTGTACAAAGTGCGGCAAACATTTTGATAATTACCATATCTGGAATCGGGGAACCGTTCCCAGATGTGACGAATGCGGGGACGTGATCTGGACATTCCCGTTTTACAGCGGCGTTGGGCTTCACGAGGAAAGCCTGAAAAAAGCGCAGGACTGGATTTCAAAAGCGGAACTGATTTTGATCATCGGTGCAAACGGTTCCTATGGGAATGCGTATTTTAATTACAGAAAACGCAGTGCGAAAATCATTCAGATCAATCCGGGAGAAACAAATTTTGATTCCTATGCGTCCATGAATATCCGTGCAGGCGCAGATGAAGTTTTCCGGTTGATTGTCTGATACGCCTGGAGGCATATGAAATGTGGATTCATATCTTGAAAGCCTGGCTCAAATGGCGAAAGGACTGGGATTCGTTATGCAATCGCTGTGGGAAGTGCTGCTATGCCCGCTCTGTCTGGGCTAAGGGCCGGGTGTCGATTCACTTTGACGATCCGTGTGAAAATCTGGATGAAGAAACGCATCTGTGCAGGATTTATAAAGATCGTTTTCGCAAATGTAATCACTGCGGAAAAGTGAATCTCTTCACAGCATTATTTAATCCTACTCTGCCAAATGACTGCGCGTACAGGCGGACATTCCGCCTGTGGGATAAGGAGTAATACGAGAAGGTAAATCGAATCATGGAAATGTTGTAGCCTGTGGGCATCCTGATATTTACACAGAGTGTCTGCGGGCTGTATTATTTTTTACAGAATGCCTGCAGATCCGCTTTCAGTTTTTCATAGCGCAGCCGCTTTTCTTCTTTGGCAAAATGAACCTCTCTGGTCTGCGGAGGATTGCCAGAATAATCCAGCATCTCATCTCCAAACTGTTCGCTGGTCAGATCGAAGACGCAGTCCCCGATCACATTATAGCAATGATAGTTACCGCCTGGACACAGAATTCCGTAGACATCGCCGCCGAAAATGTCCTGTGCCAGAAATGCTGTGATGGAGCACTGCCCCAACGTTTTATTCTCAGGCGTCCAGTCTGCACGCATTCTGGGCGCGCATGTGTCTGCGCACCAGAGTTCTGATAATGCGTCATACAGATCCTGCAGCGTCCGGATGCCTGCGTACTGATCTGTAACTGCAGGGACTGTTGCGTTTTCCCAACCGTAAAAATCATATTGTTTTGACATAACGTCACCTTTTCTTTCTCTCGAGGAGAAGTATAGCATATCCTTTTATTTTTATGAAGGTTGTGTTAGAATAGATTCATGTTAATGCGGTCAGAACTGTTCTTCAGACACGAGTTGTTATAAACTTCTATCTGCAATGGGATTCATCTTGTCCACACATTCTTTTTCAAGCGAAAGGAATCAACAATATGACACATAAAGAATATAAAGCAGCGGCAAATCACTGGATTGAGAAAGACGCTGCTTCCAAAAAGATGCCCGCGGCTCAGCTGTGGGCGGCTATTGAGAATTATATTCAGGTCAATAACACCTGCGCTCTCGCGACCGGGAGCGGCAGCTTCATTCGCTGCACGCCCATCGAATATGCTTGGCATGAAGGCGCATTCTGGATGTTCTCAGAGGGCGGGCAGAAATTTGTCGGGCTGGAGGAGAATAAATCCGTCTGTCTTGCTATTTTTGACCGATACGATGGTTTTGGCCGATTGAAGGGTCTGCAGATATCCGGCAAAGCGGAAATTGTGGAGCCATTTTCTGCAGAATACATTCGTGCGGCTGAATGGAAGAAAATCCCGGTGGACGCATTGAAAAAGCTGCCATTCACCATGAATCTTATCAAAATCACTCCGGCTGAGATCGAATTTCTGAATTCCGATTTCAAAGAGGATGGTTATGACAGTCGCCAGTACTATGACTGCGGCGAGGAGGAATCCTGATGTTTTCAGATTTTGATGCGCAGACCCGTCAGATGTTGACGGGAAATCTGCTGATGATTGGCTGTTGTGTTTTTTATCTGGCATGGTGGCTGATCGCGTTTAAGCCGCAAGGCGCAGTTAAGGGACTGCGGAGTGGCTGGCTTCTGATCCCGGCTCTGCTGTTTGGCGTGGCTGCGGTGACCCAGATTGTTCAGGGCAGTGGCACTGTGGAGAGCGATGCGCTGTTGTTTCCACGGAATGCTGTGCTGATCGGCGGCGTGGTCGTTTATATTGTCCTGCTGGTGGGAACCAGTGTCCTTTTAAAGCGGCAGGTAACGACGGAACTGTTCCTCATTGTCGGCTGGACGGCATTGATGTTTCTGGAGCTGAATGCGCTGTTTGCACAGGGACAGTTTACGAAATCAACAGTGATCGTGTTTCTTGTCATAACACTGATCTCCGCTGTTGTCAGCATGATCTGTTATCTGCTCTATTATGGTCTGGACAAGGTAAAGGGTTATGTAGACGGCATGATACCGCTTTTTCTGGTAGCTGTCATGATGGCTGTGGTCACGGCCGGGGCTGTGCTCTCCCACAATTGGAAATGAAGGGAATGATGAGGGGCAGTTTTCTGGAGCACCTGTTCTGAGGGGAGATGGTCATCAAGGAAAGAGGAGATTCCTCGAATTCGATTGATCGAATCGAGGAATCTCCTGCTGTTAAGGGCTTTTTTTCACAGCCCCTTTTGACGTTAAGGATATGTCAGTTCTTTTTTCGTTCCAGCATGTTGGCAAACAGAGTGATGGCAAAAGCGGCTCCCATTGCGACCAGCATGGCTGCCGCAAAAGCAAGGCCTTTGCCTTCGTTGGCCATGAACGGTGCGACAACAGCCGGGACGTAGGCGGTTCCTTTCACATCGAACATGCCGACGACCGCGCCCGACAGGGTGGCGCTTATGAGCGCGCCTGCGAAGACCAGTCTGTTAGAGAACATAAACGGATATGCCGCTTCCACAAAGGTTCCGAAACAGATATTGATGATACAGCCCGGCAGAGCCACCGCGGCTTCGCCCTTCTGCTTGGGCATGATGACATTTGCCAGAGTGATGCCGGCGGACACCATGACCAGACCGGTCATATCGATTGCTCCCAGGAAACTGAAGCCCATTTCCTCCATCTCCAGAAGGACGATGGGAAGAATTGCCGCATGATAGACGCCGCCGATGATGGCAGGCCAGATCAGAAGTCCGGAAACTGCACCCGCCAGAACCGGGTTAAAGCTGATGGCGGCATTGATGATGGAACAGATGCCGTTTCCGATGATCAGCGCGACGGGCGCAATGGCAAATTTTCCAATCAGTCCCGCAATCATGCCGCCCAGGCCGCCGGCTGCGATGTTGGCGGTGGTGCCGGGAACCTTATGCCGGAAACAGAATACAATGATGTAGTAAGCCAGAACACCGGCCAGGATACCGGCGATCAGACCGCCCAGAATACCGCCGTCCACGGACAGGATTCCGGCTGTAATACCTGCGACGACGCCGACTTCATCGAGACCGGACACCTGTTTTGCGGCGATGGCGCAGATAACAATCGGCAGCGCGCTCACCAGAGTATCAAACACGTCGGACAGACTGGAAAGTCCGGGTATCTTACTGAGGGCAAGACACAGTGCCATGGCAATGAATGCCGGAAGGCTTGTCATCATAATGCCGCGGAAGTTGATTCGTTTCCAGATATTTCCTTCAGTTTTCTGAGCCGCGCCTGCCCCGGTGTTGCCAATCACGGGCATGTAACGGATGTCCCAGTTTTTCGCAAGTGAAGTGGTAAACGCCACGGCGCGGGTGCGGTTGGTGGTGCCGGTGGTGCCGGATGCGGAGATTACGTTGCAGCCAAGATTCTGGATCCGCGCCACGCCGCTTCCGCCGGTGCCTGCCATGGGGATGCCTGTTTCCGCTGCAGCCTGGACAGCCTGGCAGTTCGCTCCGTCAGGGTCCGCGCTGACAAACATAATGCCGTCAATCTGACCGCCGCGGATCTGTTCGGCGAGCTCCCGATCTGCCTCCGAGGCTTTTTCATTCACTTCGGTGAGCGTTCCGGAAAAACTTTTCTGTACCTGTGTTCCGTCCTAGGTGTACAGATCTGCCGGGCTGTCTTTGGACACGGTATCCAGGCTCCCGGAAGCCATCACATACTGGACGAAAACAATATCCATATCCGCTGCACCGGTCTGGAGCAGCAGTTCTTTCATCATACCGGCGATATCATTGCCGCCCTGTTTGTAGAGATTTCCTCCGCTGCTTCCGATAAAGGCAATTCTTTTTTTCATTTGTACTTGTCTCCCTCTCTTTATTATATTATCACGTTACTGAATTAAAGTAACAATGTTTATTATAGCATTGTGTACCTGTTTTGAAAAGGCCGAATAACAGTTTGAAGCGGAAATGCTTGTGATTTGCGGGTGCAGAGGGTATAATTTACGGATAAAGGAGTGACTTACGCGAGATGACCTTAAAGGAACTGGAAATCGGGAAAAGCGCCGTCATCCGTACGGTGGGCGGCGAGGGAGCGCTGCGGCAGCATATTCTTGACATGGGGCTGATCCCCGGCGTGGAAGTTACGATGGTGAAGTTTGCGCCGATGGGCGACCCTCTGGAACTGCGCGTGCACAGTTATGAACTGACGCTGCGCGTGGCCGATGCGGAGAAGATCGAAATCATCGAGAGTGTCGGGGCGGCGGAGAACGTTTCGACCGATATGGAAAAGGAGATGGAACACCCCGGGTTCGGCGAGGGCGGAAAGTATCACAGTAAGGCGGACGAGCATCCGCTGCCGGACGGGACAGTGCTGACCTTTGCGCTGGCAGGCAATCAGAACTGCGGGAAGACGACCCTGTTCAATCAGCTCACCGGTGCGAACCAGCATGTGGGCAATTTCCCGGGCGTCACGGTTGACCGCAAGGACGGTGCGATTCGCGGACACATGGACACGCTGGTCACGGATTTGCCGGGCATTTATTCTATGTCGCCCTACTCCAGCGAGGAGCTGGTGACGAGAAATTTCGTGCTGGACGAGCATCCGCACGGTATCATCAACATCGTGGACGCGACCAATATTGAAAGAAACCTCTACCTGACCATGCAGCTCATGGAGCTGGATACTCCGATGGTGCTGGCGCTCAATATGATGGATGAGGTGCGGGAAAACGGCGGTTCCATCCTGATCAATGAGATGGAGGAAATCCTGGGTATTCCCGTCGTCCCGATCTCAGCGGCAAAGAACGAGGGAATTGACGAGCTGGTCTCTCACCTGCTGCATGTGGCGAAATATCAGGAGCGCCCGAAACGGCAGGATTTCTGTGACAAGGATGATCATAATGGAGCGGTTCACAGAGCGCTGCATGGTATTATGCACCTGATCGAGGATCATGCGGTGCAGGCAGGCGTCCCGGTGCGCTTTGCGGCGACGAAGGTCGCGGAGGGCGATGTCCTGATTCTGGAGCAGCTGAAGCTTGACGAAAATGAAAAGGAGATGGTGGAGCATATTCTTGTACAGATGGAGCAGGAGCGGGGGCTCGACCGTGCCGCAGCGATCGCTGACATGCGCTTCTCCTTCATCCAGAAGCTGTGTGCGAGAACGGTGCGTAAGCCGAAGGAGAGCAGGGAGAGACAGCGCAGCGAGCGTCTTGACCGGATCCTTACCGGCAAATATACAGCGATTCCCTGTTTTATCGGCATCATGCTGCTGGTGTTCTACCTGACCTTTAATGTGATAGGAGCTTTTTTCCAGGAGCTTCTGGAGATGGGTATCGACGCTCTGGCTGGTATTACGGAAAGCGCGCTTGTCGCGGCGGACGTTCACCCGGTGCTGCGCTCGTTGATCAGCGACGGCATTTTTGCCGGAGTCGGCAGCGTGCTGAGCTTTCTGCCGATCATTGTATGTCTGTTCTTCTTCCTGTCTCTTCTGGAGGACAGCGGCTATATCGCGCGCGTGGCCTTCTTTATGGACAGTCTGCTGCGCAAGATCGGACTTTCCGGGCGGAGTATCGTTCCGATGCTGATCGGTTTCGGCTGTACGGTGCCGGCAGTCATGGCAACGCGGACACTTCCCAGTGAACGCGATCGCCGGATGACGATTCTTCTGACGCCTTTCATGAGCTGCACGGCCAAGCTGCCGATTTACATGTTTTTTGTGAACATCTTCTTTCCGGAGTACAGCGGGCTGATTGTCGCCGCTCTGTATTTTCTCGGCATTGCGGTAGGTATTCTGGTGGCTTTTATTTTCAAAAAGACACTGTTTCGCGGGGAGGCGGTGCCCTTTGTGCTGGAACTGCCAAACTATCGGCTGCCCTCGCCCCGGAACGTACTGCAGCTGCTCTGGGAGAAGGCGAAGGATTTCCTGCACCGTGCCTTTACGGTGATTCTGGTTGCAACCATTGTGATCTGGTTTTTGCAGACCTTTGATCTGCGGCTGAACGTGGTGACAGATTCTCAGAACAGTATTCTCGCGGCTGTGGCCGGACTGCTGGCGCCTCTCTTCCGACCGCTGGGGCTGGGCGACTGGCGGATCTGTACATCGCTGATCAGCGGTTTCCTGGCAAAGGAGAGCGTCGTCTCTACAATGGAAATTCTGTTTGCGGGTGATGTCACCTCGCTGCTTACCCCGCTGGCGGCGGCGACGATGCTGGTGTTCAGCCTGCTCTACACTCCCTGCGTCGCAGCAATTGCGGCTGTCCGGCGTGAACTGGGCGGCCGCTGGGCGCTCTGCGTAGTTCTGGAACAGTGTGCGATCGCCTGGCTGGCTGCCGGGGGCGTGCGCCTGATCGGCCTGCTGCTTGGCATGGGTTGATCTTAAGTTGACATTCATTTTAAATGATGCTATAGTGCACATAAATTTTGGAAAGGATGGTGTGAAAATATGAAGTATATCTGTGATGTATGTGGTTATGAGTATGATGAGGCACTCGGCGATCCGGACAATGGGATCGAGCCCGGTACGAAGTGGGAAGATCTGCCGGAAGACTGGGTCTGTCCGCTCTGCCAGGTGGGCAAGGATCAGTTCAGCGAGGCGTGAAATCAATTGCAATTCGCATACTGATGTGCTATAGTATGATTAGAGCGACATAAGGGTAAAGCCATATTCCCTTATTTCACAATACGTAC
>JAJPXU010000092.1:2823-9232 GCA_021205305.1 Lachnospiraceae bacterium | reverse complement strand
TACCCTGCGGGACAATAAGACGAGCGCCCTTTACAGTGACCTGTTGGAAATCCAGATCCTGGAATTGAAAAAGCTTCCGAAAGAAGTGCCAGAAGACGACAATGTCATCAGCTGGATGCGCTTTTTCAGTGGGAAGAAAGTGGAGGACTTTCAGACCATGGCAAATAAAAATGAATATATTGGAGAGGCTTACAACACACTTGTGAATCTGAGTGCTGACGAACAGAAGCGCCTGGAATATGAGGCCCGGGAGAAAGCGCTCCGGGATTATAATGCAGCAATCAGCTATGCGCAGAAACAAGGTGAAGCTCGTGGCATGGAGATAGGCGAAACACGTGGGATCGAGATAGGTGAAGCACGTGGTATTGAGATCGGCAAAACGCATGGTATTGAAATTGCACTTAATATTCTTTCTATGCATAAAAACGGCGTATCCAATGAAGAAATCGTCAGAGCCTGTAATGTATCCCTGGAAGAGGTAGAACGGGTGATTCAGACTGTTTCCGGAACGTAATTTACCGGTTATCTTTTTAGGGCAGGCGGGGTTAATAGTAAAGACCACGCCTGCTTTTTCTATATGGATGCAGCAGGGAAACGATAGGTTGATTTGTTTGTACAGATACATTTTACGGTAACTTTACTTCTCGAGATTTTGATTTTTACGTTTTTCTTTTATACTTCTCTCATGGTTAACGTTGATCTTAACATAATGCAGTGAACGGGGCGGCCGCGTAAAACCGACCGTTCTGCCGATTATCGGTTATTATGAGGTGAAATCGTAACTATGAAGGTATTGAACAGTTACGTGAAATCTTGGTGGTAAAGGAGAATGGAGTAATGAAGAAAATATCCAGGAGAGATTTTTTGAGGGGTTCTGCGGCAGGTGTAGCTGGTGCGGCTTTGACGGGCGTTATGGGACCGTTTGGTTTAACGGCACTGGCAGAGGAGAGCACGGATGATACAGCTGCTGTGACAGCGCCGAAATATGTGTTCCTGTTTATCGGTGATGGTATGACTTATTCACAGTTCCAGCTGGCGTCTTCTTATCTGGGCGCTCTGGCGGATGAGACGGATGACGGGATTCTGGATGGCAATGTGGCGCTGAATTTTATGGAATTTGATTATACGGGAAGTGCTACTACGTATGATTCCAGTTCGTTCTGTCCGGATTCCGCATCGACAGCGACCTCGATTGCGTCTGGATTTAAGACATACAGCGGCATTATCAATATGGATGAATCGACGACTGTGAAGTATACGACGTTTGCGGAGCAGCTTCGCGATGAGCTTGGTTATAAGATCGGTGTGATTAGTTCTGTAAACCTGAATCATGCGACTCCGGCGGCATTTTATGCGCATCAGGCGAGCCGCAGCAATTATTATGACATCGGCGTGGAGCTGGTGGAGAGCAATTATGATTATTTCGCGGGCGGCGGACTGCTGAAACCGACCGGATCGGATGGAGACCAGACAGATATCTATGAGCTGGCTGCGGAGGCAGGCTACAATGTTGTTCGTACACAGGCGGACGCAGAGAATGTGACTGCTGAAGATGGCAAGACGCTGATTGTTACAGAGAATCTGGCGGACAGTGATTCTCTGAGCTATGAGATTGACCGTGCGGATGATGAGTGGGCGCTGGCGGATTATGTTTCTAAGGGAATTGAGGTCCTTGAGAATGACAATGGCTTCTTTATGATGTGTGAGGGCGGCAAGATTGACTGGGCCTGCCATGCAAATGACGCGGCGACGGTGATCTATGACGTGCTGGCGATGGCGGATGCGATTCAGGTAGCGATGGATTTTGCGGAGCAGCATCCGGATGAGACGCTGATTGTTGTGACAGGTGACCATGAGACAGGTGGTCTGTCGATCGGTTTTGCCGGGACAGATTATGACACCTATCTGGATAATGTACAAAATCAGGGCATTTCTTTTGCGAAGTATGATTCGGACTATGTGGCGGCCTATCGGGAGAATGGCACGTCTTTTGAGGATGCGATGGTGGATGTACAGGCACTGTTTGGTCTGGTTCTTCCGGAGAATGCGACCGATGAGGACAATGCGACTCTGGTTTTGACGGATTATGAGGTGGAAGAGCTTCAGGAAGCGTATCAGCTGACCCTTGACGGGTATGCAACGGATACTGAGGGCAATACGGTGCAGACACAGGGTGAATATATCAGTTATGGTACATATACCCCATTCTCTGTAACGGTTACTCACCTGGTAAATAATAAGTCGGGTATCTGCTTTAGCTCTTATGCGCATACCGGACTTCCGGCAGCGGTATTTGCGCAGGGTGCTGGTGCGGAGCTTTTCAGCGGCTCTTATGACAACACGGATATTCATGATAAATTTGTCAGCCTGCTGGGGCTGGAGGATCTGACGGTATAAGGATAATTTGCTCCGCACAATCTGGTGCCTGTGAGCGGGAAGGCAGGCCGGAATCTGAGGCAGATAAATAGGGATGACCAAGGCGTGAGTTGTGAAGTGTGAAAAATAACAACAGTTCAGAACAGCATCAAAATGAAAAAACAGGTGCTGAGCGCCAGCGGCGTCTACACTTCGTTTCGGTCCGTCCTTAGCGCGTGCCACTGGCACGCAGGACCGTTTAGCACTGACCGGAGCGAAGCGCAGAATATGATGCGTTAGCAGCATAGGGCCTGCGCAGCAGACGGTCTGCGGCCTGCTGTTTTGAATAGTTACGAAAATTGTTGGATAGTATGATGGAGAGGCCGCGTGAAATCGCGGTCTCTCTTGCCAGGAAGGAATGTTTTCCGAAATCCATATCAGGCTGCCAGACTGTATCGGAAAGTTTTGTGCATTATGCGCGGAGTGCATATGGAATTGCAATACAGGCTGCCAGGGGAAATGACTTCAGGTTTTTCGGATGAACAAGTGCATCATGAGAGGATAACGAAATAATAGAAAGGGTTCCATAATGAAAGCGTTAAAAATCAAGAAAACATGGGCTTCTATTGCGGTCTGTATCGTTTTGATTGTGATTTTGATCTGTATACCGACCGGTTTTGAGGAGGCTGGTGCGGCATACAAAGATGGCGGGGAGCGTGTAGCTGCGAAGGTCATCAGCGTAGATAATTCTACTGTGATTAACACCGGACTGGTGCAGGCGGGGGAACAGACCTGTGAGGTTACGCTGCTTGCGGGCAGTCATAAGGGGGAAACATATTGGGCAAGCAACAAGCTGAATGGTTCTCTGGAATCGGATAAAATCTATGAGGAGGGCGACCGGGCGCTTGTGCTGGTGAGTTTTAATGAGGACGAGGTGTCCTCGGTCAGTATGATTGACCATTATCGTATGGATCTGGAGTTCCTGCTTTTGGGGGCGTTTTTCCTGTTCCTGATTCTTTTTGCCAGAGGGACGGGACTGCGCGCGATCTTGTCGTTTGTCCTGTCTGTGCTGGCGATCTGGAAGGTGCTGGTGCCCTGCTGCCTGAAAGGGATGGACCCGATTCTGGTGGGCGGCGCGATCACTGCGCTGCTGACGCTGATGATCATTGCTCTGGTGTTTGGGTTTGACCGGCGCTGCTTCGCGGCTGTGACCGGTGCTTTGTCTGGACTGGCGCTTACCTGTGTGCTGGGGATTCTTTGCACCTCGACGTTTAAAGTGCAGGGCGCGGTGATGTCTTTTTCGGAAACGCTGCTTTACAGCGGATACGAGAATCTGAATCTAACCCGCATTTTTATGGCGAGCATTTTTGTCGGTTCTTCGGGCGCGATGATGGATTTGACGGTGGATATTACGGCTGCGGTCAATGAGGTGACACAGAAGCGTCCGGATCTTTCCCGCTGGGAAGCGGCTGTTTCCGGTATGCACGTCGGTCAGGCGGCGATGGGGACGATGACCACGACGCTGCTTTTGGCGTATTCCGGCGGATATATTGCGCTTCTGATGGTATTTATGGCGCAGGGGACACCCATTATCAATATTCTGAATTATAAATATGTAACTTCGGAAATCATCCATACGCTGGTCGGTTCTTTTGGCCTGGTGCTGGCTGCACCTTTGACGGCGCTGACATCCGGCTGGGTGCTGGCGGGCAGAAAAAAGCCGGTTTCGACGAATCCGAAAGACGGGGAATAACCGTAAACAAGCAGTGCAAAAACGCTGAAGTGAAAAGTTTATTTCCACACCAAAATTTGTGATTTTCCGGTGGATTTCACTCTTTCAGGGATTAAAAGCACAGTCAAGGAGTAAAACTTCATTCCATTTACGCCATCATTTACCCAGTAGAATTGGGTAGGCCATATGGTGTAAGACTGATTTCCACTAGGTTTTTGCTGCGAACGCCGGAAATACAAGTGGAATTTTGAGTAAGACTGAATTCCACTTGTACCCCCGAGTTGTGGAATTTAAATTTTCATTTCACTGCAGTGCAAAAACTTTCTTTTTATATAAATTTGATGTTGCGATATCCACGGAAAACGATTATAATAAATCGGCGAGTGTAAGTGCCGGACGGGGATAGTTTCGTTTTCATGCAGTGAAACTGCTCCATACTTTTTAGTCCGGTCAGCATTGATACGAACGAAAAGCCACGCCTGCGACAGAGTTACGGCGGCTTTTACATTGCAGTGGTGCGGCGAAATTGCTGCATGATGAATTTATATGGAGGAAGTATTAAAAAATGAATAAGGGAATGAAGAAAGCGGCAGTGTATTTTTTGAGCGCCAGCCTGGCGGCGACATCTCTCGCGGGCTGCTCGAAGGATACCTCATCTGCGTTTGACGCGGACGCAACGGTTATGACGATAAATGAGGAGGAAGTTTCTGCGGGTGTCGTGAAGTTTGCAGTGCATTATTCACAGGCACAGACGCAGGAAGTCTATGAATATTATTTTGGGGACAATCCTTACTCTTATGAATACAGTACCGATTATACGATCGGCGATATGGTGATTGACAGCTGTGTGGAGACGTTTCATCAGCTGATTCTGGCGAAGCAGCATATGGAAGAGTATGAGGTGGAGCTGACGGAGGACGAGGAAGCAGCGATCACGGAAGCGGCGACGGCATTTATCGAGGCGAATGACGAGGAGACGCTGGAGGCGATGAGCGCGACGCAGGAGATCGTGGAGGAGTATCTGACTCTGCTTACGATTCAGACGAAGATGGAAGTCGCTATGGCAGCGGATGTGGATACGGAGGTTTCGGACGAGGAAGCGGCGCAGCGGCGCGTAGAATATGTCTATGTCGAGACAGAGGACGAAGAGGAGACTGAGGAAGAGACTGAGGAAGAGACAGAAGAGGCTGAGAGCGAGTCTGAGGAAGAGAGCGCAGAGGAGGCAGAAGAAGAGACTGCGGCAGAGACCGAGGAGGAAACGGCAGCGGATTCAGAATCTGAGACGGCGCTTTTGACAGGGAATAGTGCGGTAAAGACAACATCTTCTGATGAGACAGAGTCTGAGACGGAGACGGCCGCTGCGGCTGAGGATGAGTCAGACGAGGAAACAGAAGCGGAGACCGAAGAGGAGACGGAGACCGAAGAGGAAACAGAGACCGAGACAGAAACGGAAGATCCGGAGACAGCAGCAGCGATGGCGGCAGCGTATGAAAAAGCGGAGCAGATCATTGCGCTGGTTCAGGACGGTATGGAGCTGGAAGAGGCCGCTGCGGAGGTTGACGAAGACCTGTCTGTGACGGAGACGACATTCGGTGCGGACAGTACAGCGGTTGCGGAAAGCCTGATTACTGCGACGGAGGATCTGGAAGACGACACTCTGGTGGACTATCCGGTGGAGGGTACGAGCGGCTATTACGTGGTGAGAGTAATCAGCGCGTTTGACGAAGAAGCAACGGAAGAAGAGAAAGAGAGCATCATTGAGGATCGCAAAGATGAGGCGATTGATGCGCTTTACGAAGAGTGGGAAGAGGACAGCGAGATTACCTCAGATGAGGATGTACTTGCTACGATTACGATTGATTTCAATCTGAGTCTCTATGAAGAAGAAGAGACAGAGGCTGAGACGGAAGCAGGATCGGAAGAAGAGTCTGAGACTGGTACAGAAGAAGAATCAGAGACGGAAGAGGAATCTGATACGGAAGAGACTTCTGAGGCGGAGACAGAAGAAGCTGAGACCGAGACGGATGCGGAAGCAGAAACAGAGTCTGAGACTGAATCGGAAGCTTAAAAACAGGCAGGAAATATGTGCACATGGGAAGCTTAATGTGTGGATTTAAAATGAAGCGGACGTACTGGCACTGTTAGATGGAAGCCCGCCGTGCCGGTGTGAAAATGCCGGGGCGGCGGGCTTCTTCTTATGCCGCCCGGCGAGGGAATATCCCGCACGAAGTGAGGGATGCCGCCCGGCGAGGGAATATCCCACACGGAGTGAGGGATGCCGCCCGGCGAGGGAATATCCCACACGGAGTGAGGGATGCCGCC
>JAJPXU010000092.1:0-2723 GCA_021205305.1 Lachnospiraceae bacterium | reverse complement strand
CCGCCCGGCGAGGGAATATCCCACACGGAGTGAGGGATGCCGCCCGGCGAGGGAAAAATGTGTGCGCAGCCGCGCGGCAAGCAGTAGCCTACAAGCTGTGTGCGGAAGATAAGAAAGGGTTACTGGTCACAACCCGACCATGCATTTGCTGCGGAGTCTGGGTTGAAAACGTAGTGGCAGCAAGAAAGGAGAAACAGAGGGTCATGAAATACGAAAAAATTGACATCAAAAATCAGAACTCGATGGACTATGCGGCGCTTTACCTGTATGTTCTGGATGATTCACCGGAGATCGCGATTAAGAAGCGCCCGATGGTGGTGATTTGTCCGGGCGGCGGGTATGAGTTTACTTCTGACCGGGAGGCGGAGATTATCGCGATGCAGTATCTTGCCATGGGTTATCACGCGGCGGTGCTTCGCTATTCTGTGGCTCCGGCTGTATACCCAACAGCGCTTTTGGAGCTAGGCAGAGCGGTAGCTGTGATCCGTGAGAACGCGGAGGAATGGCATATTGATTCGAATAAGATTGTGGTTTCCGGTTTTTCCGCGGGCGGACATTTGGCGGCGAATTACGCGATGTTCTGGAACCGCACGTTTTTATCGGAGGATCTGGGGGTGGAATCGGAACTTCTTGCGCCGAACGCTTTGATCCTTTGCTATCCGGTCATCTCTTCCGGGAAGTATGCGCACGACGGCTCTTTCCGCAGCCTTCTGGGCGCTGATTATGAGGAGAAAAAGAAGGAACTGTCTCTGGAATTCTGCGTAGGGGAGCAGGTTCCGCGGACCTTTGTATGGCATACCTGTGAGGACGACTGTGTTCCGGTGCAGAATTCGCTGCTTTTGGTGAATGAACTGGTGAATCATCATATTCCGACCGAGTTCCATCTTTTTGAAAAGGGCGGACATGGCCTGTCGCTTGCGAACCGCCTGACTGGTTCTGTGGATGGCAGTTGGACAGAAGCCGCGGTCGCGGTGTGGCCGCAGCTGGTACATGCCTGGATGGAAAACTGGGTGTGATGTTTGCGCAGCCTCGCGTCTGACGCAAAGTAAAACGACTTACGCCGTTTACTATAAATATAAATAAAACCGAAACAAAGTGGTGTGGGGGTATGATTCGGTCAAAAGAAGGAGGAATCAAAATGAAAGCTGCAAAAAACTACAAATTCTGGTTTGCAACCGGATCACAGGATCTCTATGGAGATGAGTGCCTCGCGAAAGTGGCGGAGCATTCAAAGATCATTGTGAGTAAGCTGAATGAGTCGGGTGTGCTTCCGTATGAAGTGGTATGGAAGCCGACCATGATCACGAATGAGGTGATCCGTAAGACGTTTAATGAAGCAAATGCAGATGAGGAATGCGCGGGTGTGATTACCTGGATGCACACGTTTTCTCCGGCGAAGTCCTGGATTCTCGGATTGCAGGAATACCGCAAGCCGCTGCTTCATCTGCATACGCAGTTTAATGAAGAAATTCCGTATGACACGATTGATATGGACTTCATGAATGAGAATCAGTCTGCACACGGTGACCGCGAGTATGGGCACATTGTGACCAGAATGGGCATTGAGCGCAAAGTAATCGTCGGGCATTGGAATGATCAGAAGGTGCAGGAAAAGATTGCTTCCTGGATGCGCACCGCAGTGGGCATTATGGAGAGCAGTCACATTCGCGTGATGCGTATTGCGGATAATATGCGGAACGTGGCCGTCACGGAAGGCGACAAGGTAGAGGCACAGATCAAATTTGGCTGGGAGATTGACGCTTATCCGGTGAACGAGATCGCGGAGGCAGTACAGGCTGTATCGCAGGCGGACACCAATGCGTTGGTAGAGGAATATTACGACAAATATCAGATCCTTCTGGAAGGAAGAGATGAGGCGGAATTCCGGAAACATGTGGCAGTGCAGGCGCAGATCGAGATCGGCTTTGAGCGTTTCCTGGAGGAGAAAAACTATCAGGCAATCGTGACGCATTTTGGCGACCTTGGCGCGCTGCAGCAGCTGCCGGGTCTGGCAATTCAGCGCCTGATGGAAAAAGGCTATGGTTTTGGCGGTGAGGGAGACTGGAAGACTGCGGCCATGGTTCGCCTGATGAAGATCATGACGCAGAATGTTCCGAATGCAAAAGGTACCTCTTTCATGGAGGATTATACTTATAATCTTATTCCGGGTAAAGAGGGTGTTCTGGAAGCACATATGCTTGAGGTTTGCCCGACCATTGCCGAGGGACCGATCAGCATTAAAGTGAACCCGCTTTCCATGGGAGATCGGGAAGACCCGGCGCGTCTGGTATTTACCGCCAAAGAAGGCCCGGGAATCGCGACGTCTCTGATCGATATGGGGAATCGTTTCCGTTTGATCATCAACGCAGTTGACTGCAAGAAGGTAGAAAAGCCGATGCCGAAGCTGCCGGTAGCGACTAACTTCTGGACGCCGCAGCCGGATCTGGCGACTGGCGCGGAAGCATGGATTCTCGCGGGCGGCGCGCATCACACAGCGTTCTCCTATGATCTGACCGCAGAGCAGATGGAAGACTGGGGCGCGGCGATGGGCATTGAGACGGTCCTGATTGATAATAATACAACCATTCGCAGCCTCAAGAACGAGCTGAGATGGAATTCGCTGTATTTTAGATAAAACGGATTGAAAAAGCGTTCACAGCGCAGAAATGTAGTGAAAGTAATTACGGAAAAAAGCCGGCCATCCAGATTTTCTTTTGAAAATT
>JAJPXU010000134.1 GCA_021205305.1 Lachnospiraceae bacterium | reverse complement strand
GGCCGAAAATAATTTGCTGAAAACGGCTCCGAATAATTCGCCGAACGACACCTGTCCTCCGGGCTGGAATCCATCACCAGATACTCATATTCGATATTCGACCTGATGATATCCGCGTATTCAGTTATCCGATCTGCCTCATCCGGCGGATTTGCGCGTACGCGCACAGATGGATTGATAAGATCAGTATCATTCCTATCAGTCTTATTAATATCAGTATTATTAGGGTCGGTTTTTTCGACTTGTACAGGTGGACTTTCCCGACCCCGGCAGGTCGATTTTTCCGACCTCTCCAAGTCGGTTTTTCCGACCTCGACAGGTCGATTTTTCCGACTTCGATAAGTCGGGCTTTTCGACCTCAACAGGTTCACCCTCTCCGGTTTGGCTGATTGGTTCCTATCTTCTGGTGTTACCGTCGTCTCCTGTTCCGGCTGTTCGTTCTGCTTCACGGTAAAATTCTTTACATAGATCGCATCCGGTTTCCCAAATCCCTGTTTTACACGCTCAATCAGCCCAATCCCCTTTTTGCTGTCCAGCTCCGCAAGGATCTTCATTCCTTTATCGCGGCCACAGTTCAGATATTCCGTAACCTGTTCAAGCGTGAAAACTATGTAGACTCGTTTTTCCCGGTCAATCCAATGATTTTTCAGCGAAAGGCACATACGGTCCAGCATAAGCCCATACAACACTTTTGCCTCACAGGACAGTTCACGGAAATGCTCATCCGTAAACAGCAGTTTCGGGATACGGTAAAAAGAAAACTGCTCCGATTCATGCTCATGGAAATATCCAAATTCAATTTTATTTCCCATCTCACTTCTCCATTTCTGTAAATGGTTCTCTGCTTTTTTGAACCAGCATTATCCTTTAACGCTGGTTGAAAACTGCGCACATCACTCCAGTGTTCCGAATAGTGGAGCTTCACTTTTCATGCGCAGTATTCCGGATAGCGAATTTTTACCGCTTCCCAAAAGTATCTTGCATACTCTCATCATCGGGAATTATGGCGTCTCTGCTGATCCTGTTGCTGCAATCGTCTCTGTTTCCACTGCTCCAGCAGCTGAATAATCGTCTCCTCCATCTTCCTCGGCGTGTAGTCTTTCGGGAAATACTTTCTCAAAACATCCGATGTGAACATAATCTTGTCCTGAACCGGTTTCTTCTCCTCTGACATAATCGCGAGCATGGAATCTTCGGTCAAATGGCCTTCCTGACTGAACTGCTTCAGACGCTGCGCCTGGGAAAGCGACGGCGTTGCCTGCTCATAATCCATCGTTTCAATCAACATCTCCTGTTCCTCTGGTTTCAGGAATGACAGTTCATACGCAGGGTTAAACGCGATTTTCTTTTCATCCACCATATTTAAGAGTGAGGGAATCAGCTCTGTCAGATGAATATAACGTGATACCTGATTACGACTTTGTCCTACTTGTTCTGCAAGAATCTCTCTGGATTCTTTACCATCCAACTTCCGCCCAACTTGGGCGGAAGTTAAATCATTGCGCGCCCCTTGATGTTTCATTGCTTCTAATTTCATCTTAAACGCATACGCCCTCTCACTCGGCAGTATTGTTTCCCTTTGCAGATTACTGTCTACCATTAGCAAAACTGCTTCATCATCGTCTAAATCACGCACTATCACTGGTACTGTCTCTTTCCCCGCCAATTCACAGGCTCTATGCCGCCGATGCCCGGAAACGATCTCATATCCTCCTTCGGTTAAAGGCCTTGCGATAATCGGAACCAGAACCCCGTACTGCTGTACGCTCTCAACGGTTTCCATCATTTTTTCATCATCCAGGACTTTAAATGGATGATCTTTAAAAGGATGCAGTTCAGATATCGCGATCTCCTGCACACATTCCCTCTCATCATCCGCCCGGCTCTCATCTGTCTTAAAGAGATCGTCAACGGACGTAAGTTTTATGTTTTTCGCGCTGCTTTTCAAGATTTATCACCTCTTTCGTCAGTTCTCTGTACGCCTCTGCGACTTTCCCTTTTGGGTCGTGGGCATAGATACTTTTTCCTTCTGCACTTGCTTCCTTCGCCCGGACAGAAAACGGAATTTCTGTTTGAAATACCCTGATTTTCTGTCCATACGTATCGCGAATCAGTGTAGCGGTCTCTCTTGCAAAGTTTGTCCTTTTATCCACCATAGCCAGGAGAATGCCATCAATCTGCAAATCCGGATTAATCTGTCTCTTTACCCGACCTACTGTCTGTAAAAGCTGTTCCAGGCCTTTTGCCGGGAGATATTCAGCCTGCACAGGTGTAATAATGCGCGTCGCTGCTGCCAGTGCATTAACGGTAAGCATTCCGAGGGAAGGCTGACAATCAATCAGGATATGCGTATACTGCGTCTTTACCGTATCCAGATACTGTCGCAGAACCGTCTCCCGACTGATCATATTCACAAGAGTAACCTCCATACCAGATAGCTGAATGTCAGATGGCATTAGATCAACATCTTCTGCATGATGTAAGATTCCCTCTCCAGGACTAATTTGCTGGTCAGTTAGTATTTTCCCCATTACAGTTGATATTGTTACAGGAAGCTGATCAGGCTGCGGATATCCCAGACTGATTGTCATACTGGCCTGCGGGTCAAGATCAACTAAAAGCACTTTCTTCCCTTCTTGTGCCAATCCAATTCCAAGATTCACACAGGACGTTGATTTGGACACACCCCCTTTTTGATTAACCAGGGCTATGATTTGAGTATTCACTTTTATATCCTCCTCATAATGTTTATAATCATTTTAAAAATTATTCTCTGCCAGAGCAGAGTTTCCGAAAGAACTAAAGTCATATAAGATATTGTTTTCCGGGATTTGTTTAATCATTCAAAAAAGCATTTCGCTGCTGCCAGATTTCTTAAGCGACCATGCGCAAAAAAACGCCCAGCATTTTCGCTGAGCGCCCCTCATAAAATAGAAGTTCGGAGAACTTTCGTATTTAATAAAAAAGAACGCATTGAATCATCTCCAACACGTTCCCTGCCTTCCTAAATCAATTTTGAACCATTTTTCTGAGAAAACACTGAAAAAAATCACGAATTTGTCGGTACGAGATATACACAGACACGTGGGTCACAGCTCCGATAAGGCGGCCGTTTTGCAGGATTGGTGAGCCGGACATTCCCTGCACAATGCCGCCGGTCTTCGCAAGGAGCGCAGGGTCGGTCACTTCGATCACCATGCCTTTGTTGACATCGCTGCCATTTAAGCGGATTTCTTTGATCTCGACCTCATATTCCTGACAGGTTCCATCTACGGTACAGCGGATAGTGGCCGCTCCCAGTTCGACTTCCTGTTTGAGGGCAGTCTCATAGAGAGTCTGATCTTCTATGGCCAGCGAGAAACCGGTGACACGCCCAAAGATGCCGTTTTCACTGTTTTCTTCTATGGTGCCGATCTGATAGCTGGCGCTGTAGTGTATGATTCCTGACAATTCCCCAGGCGATCCGGACGCGCCTTTGACTACGGAGACGACTTCTGCGTCATAAAGTGTGCCGTTCTGGATGCTCAGAAGCTCGGCTGTATCGACATCGCTGATCCCGTGTCCAAGCGCGCCAAAGTAACCGTCTTCGTCGACATAAGTGAGTGTCCCGATGCCTTGTGTATCGTTTCGCACCCAGATTCCGGCTCTGTACTCGCCGTCTGTATCTTTGACCGGAACTACTTTCAGACTGATCTGCTCGCCCTGACGGTCAACATCCATGACCAGTGTTTCGCCGTCTGATTCCTGGATGCAGGCGATCAGCTCTTCTTTGGTATTGACAGACGCTCCATTGACTGCCTGAATGTAGTCGCCGGACTGCACGATGTTTTCCGCCGGACAGCAGGCGCTGCCGTCCGCCGCCGTGATGGTTCCGGTATCTACAACAAACACGCCGTCCGTCTCCAGATAGATACCGATCGGCGTGCCGCCCACATAGACCTTTTTTCTCTCCGCCACGGATGCGCTGCTCTCCACCTGTTGATCCGCAAGTGTCATATTCCGGAACACCGCCATTCCGCAAAGCGCCAGAGCGAATATACCAAAAAGTAAAAGCGAGCAGACAAACCTTCTGTACTTTTTCCTGACATTCATCTTTTGCACCTCACAATCTTATCCGATGCGTCGGGCGCAATTTCCGATTGAACAATGAAAAAAAACGCACACGACAACCTTTTGCCGGACCATTGCCATACCGCCGCGCAATGGTCCAGCTGAGACCAATTTCGGTCCCTGTTGTCAGTATGCGAATTTTTCCCCAAAACCACACTGGTAGTTTGTAACAACAATTCAGCACAGCATCAAAATAAAAACACAGCCTGTGCAGATTTATCTGCGAAAGGATGGTTTCTTCACTTTCGCCGCCAGTTCCTTCATCTCGCGCGCGTTTTCAATCACCGCGTCGGTGATTTTTGCTCCGCCGAGGATTCGCGCCAGTTCTTCGACGCTTTCTTCTTCGTTTAGCAGTCCGATGTTGGTCACGGTCTTGCTGTCAGCAGGCTTTTTTTCTATGATGTAATGACGGTCGGCCATGGCTGCGATCTGGGCGAGATGCGTGATGCACAGCACCTGATGACTAGCCGCGATCACTGCCATTTTTTCGGAGACTTTCTGGGCGGTTCGGCCGCTGATGCCGGTGTCGATCTCGTCAAAAATCAGGGTTTCGATGTTGTCTTTGTCCGCCATGACCGCCTTGATCGCCAGCATGATACGGGAGAGTTCACCGCCGGAAGCCACCGCCTGGAGCGGCCGCATGGGCAAACCGGGGTTCATGGAGATCTGGAAGCAAATGGCATCTAAGCCATCTTCTCCCGGTTCGGGTAATTCTTCAAAGACAATCTCAAAGCGCACATCGAGAAAATTCAGGTCGACCAGTGCGTTGCGAATCTGTTCCGCAAGAGTCTTTGCATAGCGTTTGCGGACGGCGGAAAGTTCCCGTGCGGTGGAAAGCAGCTGCCTGTGGCTTATCTCAAGTGTGTGGCGTAGTTTTTCCAGATAGCCCTCGTAGTCCATCAGGACTTCTACCCGCTCTTCTTTTTCCCGGCAGGCGGCAAGGATCTCTTCCACCGTATTGCCATATTTGGTTTTCAGGCGGTTGATCAGATCCAGGCGCTCTTCCGTCTCGTGCAAAGCCTGCGGGTCAAAAACGAGATTGTCCATGTACTCAGACAGGCTGCGGTTGAATTCACCGATCAGGGATTCGATATCTTCCAGGGTACTTCCCAGTTCTTCGAGAGAAGTGTCATACCCGCGCACAGCCGCCAGTGACCGCGCGGCCCGTGCGATCTCATCCTCCGCGCCGCTTCCGTAGCTGCCCGCACCGGTCAGATTCCCGGCCTCAGAAAGTGCCTCCATGATCTTCTGCCCGTTGGCCATCAGGCGATAGCTGCTTTCCAGTTCCTCATCTTCTCCCGGGCGTAAGGCGGCAGACTGTATTTCCTGAATCTCATACTGCAGAAAATCCAGTTCTTTCGTCCGATCTTTGCCGGAAGCAGAGGCCTGCTCCCATTCGCGCTTTGCCTTCTGATAACAATGGTACTGCTTCGCGCAGGTTGAAAGCAGCGGCGCGGTCTCGTTTTTCGCAAAGGAGTCCAGAATCGTCAGATGATTTTTCGCGTACAGCAAGGACTGATGCTCATGCTGGCCATGGATATCAATCAATTCGGCTGAAAGCTGCCGCACAAAGGAAAGTGGTACGGTCTCACCGTTGATTTTGCTGGTGCTCCTGCCGCTTTTGTATTTTCGTGTCAGGACAATTGCGCCGTCCTCGCAGGGCAGATCCTGCTCTTTGAGCATCTCCAGGACATGCGGATTTTCGGTGGTAAACGTCAATTCTACTAGCGCGTAGTCCGCATCCTCCGGCACGTAATCCTTAAAATTGCCCGTGCCGAGCGCAATGTTGACCGAGCCGATGACGATCGATTTGCCTGCTCCAGTCTCGCCGGTCATGATATTCAGGCCGGGGCCAAATTCTACCTCCGCTTCCCGGATCAGGGCCATATTTTTCACATATAAGCTTGCCAGCATAGTATTCCCTCGTTTTCTGATTTCTATCTGCCAAAAACAATTATCCTCTGTCATTCATACATAAGAAACGCTTTTTTAAACCATTTTGTTTCTCTTTTTTGAAATTTTGTAACAGTTCAGAACAGCATCGAAATGAAAAGACAGACTGTGCAGGTTTACCTGCTAAAGGCTGTATTTTCATTTCGGGATGGGCGGAACGCCCATCAAGCCACAGACATATGACGCGTTAGCGGCATATAGCCTGCGTTGCAGGCGGTCTGCGGCCTGCTGTTCTGAATAGTTACGAAATTTTTCTGCAAAAATTTTCGCACTTTCCGGCGGTCAGATTTTGTACGCCATTGATCCGCCTGTCCTTCATTTTCCGACAATCCGGTGAATTTTTTCCATCACTATCAGGGTGTCGTCTATGCTGCGGTTCGCGCACATAATGGTATCGTCCCCGGCGATGCATCCGGCCACTTCCGCCCAGTGCATTGCGTCAATCGCCGCGGCGACCGCCATTGCCATGCCGGAGACGGTCTTTACAACCAGAATGTTCTGCGCCATCTCCATAGATACATAGCCATCTTTGAGGACACGCAGATACCGCTCGGCAGCCTCTGCATTCTGCGGCTGCATCAGGGCGTATTTCTGTCGGCCATCTGCCAGAGCGATCTTGGTCAGCTTTAGTTCACGGATATCCCGTGACACCGTCGCCTGCGTCACCTGAAATCCTTCCGCTTTCAGATAATCCGCCAGCTCCTCCTGCGTCTCAATCTCATATTTTCCGATCAAATCAATGATCTTTGCATGACGTCCGATTTTCATGATACGCACCTCTCCCAAAATCTGTCATTTGTTCATTTTTTCCCGCAGTATCTCCAGAAAACTCGTATTTTTGATCTTAATCAGCCGGGTAGCCTGCTCCGCTTTTGAAATGACGACGCGGTCACCGGAGTGCAGCTTAACCGAGGTGTCGCCGTCAAAGGTCACCTCTGCGCCGTCCATGTCTCTTGCGTGTTTGGAACCGATCTCAACTACTACCTCGACATCGGCCGGCAAAACAATCGGCCGGACATTCATGGTATGCGGCGCAATCGGAGTCAGCAGCAGCATGGAAGAAGCCGGCTCCACGATCGGTCCCCCGGCGGAAAGGCTGTAGCCGGTCGAACCGGTCGGCGTCGATACAATAATCCCATCCGCGGCATAGGAATAGAGAAAAACGCCATCGATGTAAATGTTAAAATCCACGACCCGCATCCGGCCGCTGCGGGAAATCACGATATCGTTGAGAGCAATATCGCTCATTAAAATACGGTTCTGGTGCCAGGCCGCGCCGTTTAACATCATCCGCTCTTCAGTCATGAAGTCATTTGCAATCAGCTTGTCCAGCACTTCCGGCAGATTTTTCCGCTCGACTTCCGCCAGATAACCCAGAGTTCCCATATTTACACCCAGAAGGGGCAGATGCCGCTCCACGAGGTCACGCGCCGCATGCAGCAGCGTACCGTCTCCGCCGAGCACCAGTACACACTCGACTTCCTCCGGGATCTGCTTTGCATCGGTGTAGCGGCACTGTTCCGGAACCACCATGCCGCAGCATTCCCGCAGGTAACAGGTCTTGCCCTGGTCCGAGAGATACGTGCAGATAAACTCCGCGGTCTCGGCACCGGGGTCCTTCTGTTCATTCGAAATCACATAAAAAATGTTCAAGGGGGCTCCTTTCGGGGCGTGAGCGTCACTAAATATCTAACAATGTATGAGCTGCTTTAACTACTCTCGTTATTTCTTTGTCACATATTAATAAGTCCGAACCAGATGACAGTGGGATTGACTTTGCTGTATCGGTTTCCATATCATCCTTGCCCGGCAATTCGTGGTTTTTCGCCAGCCACACCAGGTATTCGATGTTTCCCTCGGGGCCTTTGACGGGGGAGAAGGTGAGGGCGAGGGCGGGAAGGGCAAGAGTAGCGGCGTAGTCGATGACTTTTTGAATGACTTCTTCGTGGACAGCCGGGTCGCGGACGACGCCTTTTTTACCGACTTTCTCGCGGCCGGCTTCGAACTGAGGCTTGATCAGGCAGACGATGTCGCCGGTTTCGGCCATCAGGGCTTTCACAGGGGCAAGGACTTTGGTCAGTGATATGAAGGAAACGTCGATGGAGACAAAGGAGGGCGGCTCCTGGATGTCTTCCGGAACGACGTAGCGGATGTTAGTCCGCTCCATGCAGATGACACGCGGGTCGTTGCGCAGTCCCCAGTCAAGCTGGCCGTGTCCGACGTCGACGGCGTATACTTTTGTGGCGCCGTTCTGGAGCATACAGTCGGTGAAACCGCCTGTGGAAGCGCCGACGTCCATACAAATCTTTCCTTCCGGTGTGATGCCGGGAAAGGTCTGCATCGCTTTTTCGAGTTTGAGACCGCCGCGGCTCACGTAGCGCAGTTTTCCGCCTTTTACGGTGATTTCGGCAGTCGTGTCGATCATGGTGCCTGCTTTGTCTTCGCGCTGTCCGCCGACCAGGACTTCTCCGGCCATAATCAGGGCTTTCGCTTTTTCGCGCGAGGGCGCGAGCCCCTGCTGTACAAGCAAAATATCCAAGCGTTCTTTCATGGGGTGTTTCTCCTCTTAAGGCAGATATTCTGCCACGATTTTCTTAAAGATGGACTCGGCGTCGATGCAGGTCTCGCTTTTCAACAGCTCTACGTTGCCATGCTCGATATAATCGTCCGGAAGGGCGATCTGCATGACGCGCACGTTGGAACAGGTGTCGCTGTAGTATTCCAGAACTTTCTCGCCAAAGCCGCCGCTGCGCACATTTTCTTCCATGGTCACGATCATGCGGTGGTCGTTTGCGAGGTAAGCAAGCATTTCTTCATCGATTGGCTTAACGAAGCGGGCGTTGACGATTGTGCAGCCATAGCCAAGTGCCTTGAGAAGCTTCCGGACTTCCAGAGCCGTCTTCACCATGCTTCCCACCGCCACAAGGGCGAGGGAGCTTTCGTCATAGATGATCTCGCTTTTTCCGTATACGATTGGCGCGCGGAAGTCTTCGAGGCCGTCAAAGGCTTCGCCTCTCGGATAGCGCAGGGCGATTGGGCCTTCGTAGGCAATCGCATATTTCAGCATATCCGCAAGCTCCCATTTGTTTTTGGGCGCCATCACACACATATTGGGCATCTCTGATAAATAAGAAAGATCAAAAATCCCCTGGTGCGTCTCGCCGTCGCTGCCGACGAGTCCGGCGCGGTCGACCGCGAATACAACGGGAAGATTCTGGATACAGACATCATGGATGATCTGGTCATAGGCGCGCTGTAAAAAGGAGGAATACACCGCAACCACAGGCTTCAGGCCGCCGGCCGCCAGACCGGCCGCAAATGTTACCGCATGTGCCTCGGCAATACCGACGTCAAAGAAACGGTCTTTGTACATATTGCGGAAGCGCTTAAGGCCGGTGCCATCCGGCATGGCTGCGGTCACCGCAACCAGCTTCGGCTCTCTGGCGCCCATTTTGCACATGACAGTGGAAAAAATGTCCGTGTAGGCAGCTTTTTTTCTCCGCGCAAGCGGAAGTCCGGTTTCCGGATCAAACGGCTCCGTTCCGTGAAAGCGTGCCGGCATCCGTTCCGCCGGTTCGTACCCCTTGCCTTTTTTCGTAACGACATGGACAAGCACCGCTCCTTTCATACGTTTCGCGTCATTCAGCACGCGCCGCATCTGTGCGATGTTGTGCCCGTCAATCGGTCCCAGGTAGGTGATGCCCATCTCTTCAAAAAACATCCCCGGCACAAGAAGCTGCTTGAGGCCCTGTTTGGTCCGGCGGATGCCGCGTACCAGCGGATCGCCGTAAACCGGGATTCGGTTCAGCTTCTGTTCCAGGTCGGATTTGAAGCGGGTATAAGATTCGGCGGTGCGGATATTGCCGAGATAAGCAGAGATTCCGCCGACATTTTCTGAGATAGACATATTGTTGTCATTCAGGACAATGATAAAATTTGTTTTCAGCTGCGCCGCGTTATTTAACGCCTCGTAGGCCATGCCGCCTGTGAGCGCGCCGTCTCCGATGACCGAAACCACATGGTAATCTTCTCCCTGAATGTCCCTGGCACAGACATATCCCAACCCCGCAGAAATTGAGGTGGAACTGTGCCCGGTGTCAAACGCATCACAGTCGCTCTCTTTGCGCTTTGGGAAACCACTCATACCGCCATATTTGCGCAGCCCGTCAAAACCATCCTTACGTCCCGTCAGAATCTTATGCGTGTAGGACTGGTGCCCCACGTCCCAGATGAGCTTGTCCTGCGGCAGGTTCAGCGACAGATGAAGTGCCATCGTCAGCTCTACCACACCCAGGTTTGAAGCCAGATGACCGCCGGTCTTGCTGATTTTCTCAATCAGGAACTCACGGATTTCCTGCGCCAGGGCCGGCAAGTCTCTGCGGTCGATTTTCTTAATATCGTTTACTTCCTGAATCTGCTCCAGAAAAATAAGAACCGCCTCCTTTCAGGCTTTCTCCTACGTTCACTTCCGCGCACGATCATCACGATACCCGGAAAAATCCGGAGGATGCCCCTGGATTGCTTTGCGCTCCGTCTCGTATCATCAGATCGTTCGGTCAATCAAATGTAAAATCAGTTCGGTCAGGAATTCATTTTCATATGGCATTTCTCCGAGCAGACGGACTGCCTCTTCGGAATATTTTTTCACATCCTCACGCGCCGCCTCAAGGCCGCGGACGGTCACATAGGTCGTCTTCTGGTTGCGCTCATCACTGTTGATGGGCTTGCCCAGATCTTCTTCCCGGCCGGTCACATCCAGGATATCATCCTGAATCTGGAAGGCCATACCGACGCACCGCGCGGCCTGTTCCAGCTGCTCTGCTTCCTCATCCGAAGCGCCCGCGAGCACCGCGCCAATCATCATGGAGGCCTCAATCAGTGCGCCCGTCTTCAGACTGTATATAAAAAGAAGCTGCTCCTTGGTCAGAGGCTTTCCCGCATTTTCCACGTCCACGGACTGACCGCCGAGCATGCCGTATATCCCGGTTTTATGCGCAAGAATCGTAAACGCCCGGGCCACATCCGGGTTTCCCGGGTCTTCCGCAAATGCTTTCGCCGCCGTCTCATAAGCCAGATTTAAAAGCGCATCGCCGGCAAGAATGGCCATCGCTTCACCATAAACCGCATGCGTCGTCTTTTTTCCGCGGCGGTATTCATCGTTGTCGAGCGCCGGAAGGTCGTCGTGAATCAGAGAGTGCGTGTGAATCATCTCGATCGCCGCCAGAAACGGTCCGATCGCTTTCGATGTCCCGCCAAACATCACGTAAGTCTGCTGCATCAGAAGCGGGCGCAGTTTTTTGCCGCCGACCAGCATACTGTAATCAACAGCCTCCAGAAGCGTCCGCTGATAGCCTTCTTCCTCCGGGAGATAATTCTTAATAATGCTCTTAATCTCGGTCACGCGCCGTTTCATCAGATCGTCAAAATTCGTCAAAACTACCATCTCCATTCAAAACAAGAATCTTCTTTTCCACGGTATCGATTTTCTCATTGCAGTTTTTCATAAGCTCCAGCCCCTGTTGGTACAGGGAAAAAGCCTCCTCCAAAGGAAGCTCACGGTCTTCCATGCGCTCCAGCAGGGAATCCAGCTTTTCAAAAGACTCCTCAAGGGTAAGCTCTCCCATAGTGGAACCTGCCCCTGTCTCCGTTTTCGTATCGGAACGGTCATCTGCTCTTTTTTTTGTATCTGTTCCGGCCATCATCCGCCTCCCATCTCAGAGTCCCTCTGTCGTCTGAACTTCTGCATCCATATAGCCATCGGACACATATACCCGGATCAAATCCCCGTTCTCCACCTGTCCAATGGAAAAAATTCTCCCGTCCGCGCGGTCTGTGACACAGGCATAACCCTGCGCCAGCTTCTCCAGCGGAGAAACGTTTTTCAGCTTCTGCGCGTACAGCGCGAGGGCGTGCTTTTTCGACTCCAGAAGCTGTTTCATCGCCCGGTCATAGCTCTCCTCCAGATCAGCCAGGCGCTGCTGCTGTTCGCGCACCCGCTGCCTGGGGGAAGCGTATTTCAGGCGCGCCTGACTCTGTTCCAGCCGCATCCGGTATTCCGCCGTCCGGCTGCGCATCAATCGATCCAGCGCCGTTTTCTGTGCAAGAAGCCGTTCTGTTATCGCCACAGTGTCCGGCACCGCCAGTTCTGCAGCCGCCGAAGGCGTCGGTGCGCGCAAATCCGCGACAAAATCTGCAATCGTGGTATCTGTCTCATGGCCGACTGCTGAAATCACCGGCGTCCGGCACTCGAAAATCGCCCGCGCGACGGGTTCTTCATTAAATGCCCACAAATCCTCAATCGAACCGCCGCCCCGACCCACAATTATCACATCCAGGCCAAGCGGATCCAGCGCCCGGATTCCGTCCGCGACGCTCTCTGCCGCCCCGTCTCCCTGCACCTTCGCCGGATAAAGGATGATCTGGATGCCCGGGCTGCGTCTCCTGGAAATATTGATAATATCCTGAACAGCCGCCCCGGTCGGCGCAGTCACCACACCAAGCTTCCTCACAAACGCCGGAATCGGCTGCTTATACTCGGGTGAAAACATCCCCATATCTTCCAGCTCCTGTTTCAGAGCCAGAAACTTCTCATATAAAAGACCCGCGCCGTCTTTTCGCATCCGCGACACGTAGAGCTGATATTTGCCATCGCGTTCATAGACGCTGACGCTCCCGTCCGCGATCACCTGCATCCCGTCAGAAAGTCGAAAAGCCAGTCCCTTTCTGGCACTGGCAAACATCACGCAGGCAATTGTCCCCGTCTCATCCTTCAGGGAAAAATAAATGTGCCCCGATGTGTGATATTTGCAGTTGGAAACTTCCCCCGAAATACTGACCCGGTTCAGCACAAAATCCTGTGTGAACATCATTTTGATGTAACTGTTAATCTGACCGACGGAATAGACCTTTTGCTGCATGACACATCTCCATACGACTTTCCATCGTTTCCTGCTTTATAATCCGCATTCTCCTGTGACCGTCCGGACCAGTCCCTGCCCGTTCCGGATGGTCATCCGTTTTCCGCTTAAGCGAGCTTCGCCAAAATCCCATTTACAAAGGACGAAGCATCCTCTCCGCCATATTTTTTGGCAAGCTCCACCGCCTCGTTGATCGCTACCTTCACGGGAACCTCATCGTCGTACAGCATCTCGTACACGGCCAGCCGCAAAATCGCCAGTTCGGCTTTCCCCATGCGGTTCGTCTTCCAGCCCATAGCGACCTCATCAATCTTCGCGTCCAGTTCCGGCACCCGCTCTTTGATCTGATTAAATCTCTCTGTAATCACTGCCTGCTCTTCTTCGCTGAACTGACAGAAACCGGTCTCCTCATCCGGCATGGACACTTCCTCAAAATAGCGGTCTACCTGCACCGGCAGCTCATCCATCCCGTGGAAATCCCCGCAAAAAACAAGCCGGAATACATTTTCTCTGATCTCACTTCTTTTCATCATACTTATACGTTCTCTTCCATCTGTACATTGACAATCTTCACATTGACCTCAGCCACTGTCAGTCCTGTCATTGTCTCAATCGCGGTCTTCACTTTCTCCTGAATCTGCGCACAGGTCGTCGGCACATTATAGCCATAGCGGATATTAATCGCCAGCGCCACCGTCACCGTCTTGTCTGTGACCGTGATCCGGACGCCCTTCGACAGGCTCTTCATGCTGAGCTTATTAATCAGGTCACGCGTCACGTTGCCCGCCATGGAAGCGACGCCCTCCACTTCCGAAGCCGCGAGTCCGGCGATGATCGCCACGACCTCATCTGCGATACGCACCTCGCCAAACTGCTCATCATTTTCTAATTTATAGGTATGAACTTCTGCATTCTCCATAGGATACCCCTCCGTTCCCATCCGCCACAGACATATGACGCGTTGTGCCTCGCAGGCGGCGCTGAACGTCCAGTGGACGTTCGCCTAGCGCCGACCGAAGCGAAGCGTAGACCTGCGGCCTGCTGTTCTGAATCATTGCGTTATTTATAGTAAACGACTTAAGTCGTTTTATTCTCATTATATCAGAACCGTTTTTATTTGCAAGGTAAAAAATAACAGCGCAGCTCAGAACTATTTTCCAAACTCAGCCAGCACCAGCCCTTTGTTTCGCTCAAGAACCATGCCCACAGACCAGCTGTTGACAAACAGCAGCAGCGGACGGCCTTTCAGGTCGCGGATTTTCTTCATATCTGAAGTGCCGACCAGGTGATCCAGATCCACGTCCTCGTTTTCAATCCAGCGAATGTATTCGTAAGGCAGCATCTCAAGACGAATATCTACATTGTATTCATTTTCCAGGCGGTACTTGAGTACGTCAAACTGCAGGACACCGACCACACCGACGATGATCTCTTCCATACCGATGCTCGATTCCTGGAAAATCTGAATCGCGCCCTCCTGGGCGATCTGTGTGATGCCTTTGACGAACTGCTTGCGCTTCATCGTATCAAGCTGGCGCACACGGGCAAAATGCTCCGGCGCGAAGGTCGGGATCCCCTCATAGGCAAACTTTTTGCCCGGCATACAGATCGTATCACCGATGGAGAAAATGCCCGGGTCAAAGACGCCGATGATGTCTCCCGCATAAGCCTCCTGCACGACGTGGCGCTCCTGCGCCATCATCTGCTGCGGCTGGGAAAGACGCTGCGTACGGTCGCCCTGCACATGGTAAACCTCCATGCCTGCGTCGAACTTACCGGAACAGATGCGCATAAATGCGACACGGTCACGGTGCATTTTATTCATGTTCGCCTGTATCTTAAACACAAAAGCAGAAAAATCCTCTTTCATCGGGTCGATGATTCCGCAGTCTGCCTTGCGCGGCAGCGGCGAGGTCGTCATTTTCAGGAAGTGCTCCAGGAATGTCTCCACGCCAAAGTTCGTCAGTGCCGACCCGAAAAAGACCGGCGAGAGCTCACCCCCGCTGACCAGTTCCTGGTCAAACGCAGCGGATGCCCCATCGAGAAGTTCAATCTCATCCAGCAGTTTTTCTTTATTTTCCGCGCCAATGAATGCTTCCAGCTCCGGAGAGTCGATGGCAATCCGGTTTTCCACGCCCATCTTCGTGCCTTTTTGCGTGTCGGTAAACGTCAACACACTGCGGCTTGCGCGCTCGTAGACGCCTTTAAAATTCTTGCCGGAACCGATCGGCCAGTTGATCGGGCAGGTTGCGATGCCCAGTTCCTTTTCAATCTCGTCAAGCAGTTCAAACGTATCGTTCGCGTCGCGGTCGAGCTTATTAATAAAGGTAAAAATCGGAATATGCCGCATCACACAGACTTTAAACAGCTTCCGTGTCTGCGCCTCGACACCCTTTGACGCATCGATCACCATCACTGCCGAATCCGCCGCCATCAGCGTACGATAGGTATCTTCCGAAAAATCCTGGTGACCCGGCGTATCCAGAATATTGATACAGTATCCGCCGTAGTTGAACTGCAGCACCGACGAGGTCACCGAGATACCTCTCTCCTTTTCAATCTCCATCCAGTCTGAAACCGCGTGGCGCGCCGTAGCCTTTCCTTTTACAGAGCCGGCGAGGTTGATCGCGCCTCCATAGAGAAGAAACTTCTCCGTCAGCGTCGTCTTACCCGCATCCGGGTGGGAAATAATGGCGAACGTGCGCCGTTTGCTTATCTCTTCTATAATATCACTCAAAACGAGCCCTCCAAATTATTCTCATTTTCTCATGAAACACGCTGCAGGTCACACCTTGACTAATTTACGTTATCATAACCAACTACAGGTGTGACCAGTAACTGAAACTCTCTTCATCATCCCGGAATCTCTGTCATAATCTCCAGCTGAAATCCATCCCACATATCCGCCGATACATTCCAGTCGCGCAAATCAGTCACAATCTTGTGATAAAATGCCTGCCCGCCGCGGACAATATCGTAAGTGCGGGCATCTCCGCGCGCCTCCAGATGACGGCCAAAACTACTGTTCTCGACATCTTCCGGACCAAAATCATCCACGGCTCCGCCCGGCCAGAAAATGTACAGCCGCGGGATATCCCTCGCCGGGCGGCATCCTCGTCCTTCGGACGGGATATCCCTCGCCGGGAAATATCCTCGCCCTTCGGACGGGATATGTGTCTTGGCATCCGGCAAAAAGGCGGATGTCTGCCGCAAATGTTCCAAAAGCTTTCTCCCGACATCCTCATAACAGGTCAGCACATGCGCATAGCGCCATACCGTTCTCGTAAAGTCGGAAACACGAAACGCTCCCAGCCAGTCTTCATCCATCATCCCATCGCCGTCCGCTTTGGAAACAATAACAACGATGGGGAAATTCCGGTTCGGGTCCTGCATCGCCGCTTCCAGCACAGGTAAACCTTCTTCCCGGATAATTCGCCTGCGGTTTGAGCAGGGGATGCTGTTAAAGATGCCAATTCCGTCCGCAATCAGCTTGTAATAGCCCGGATAACTGAAAAAGGTACCCGCTCCCTCGCGCTCCGGCCGGTCGTCCCGCTTTGCCTCCGCATAGCCGTTCGAAACATTCAGATAAACCTTGGGCGGGAATTTCTCTTCCGCAATCAAAAGGCTCGCCTCCGAATACCAGATCCGGCCGCCCACATCCGGATCCATATGCCGCACATGCATATTCATCCGTTTTTTCTGCCTGTCCAGATTCACCGCCACATGGTAAGCGAGAATATCCGCATGATAGGTCGTCGGTCTTGCCGGCATATCCTTAAACAGCGGGCCATATTTTTTCACAATCCAGCCGTAGATCTGCTCCACACAGGCATCAAAGATAACACCGACATCCGCAGCCGCGTCGGATATCCGGCTGCCGTCCACTTCCGTACACATCTGGAAAACCGTCTGCCGGGTCAGCGGACGCAGTTCATAATGGCGGGACTCCGCCAGGCTCTCCTCGCGCCCATCGTTGTACACGTCGCGCTTACGAAAAATCGCCGTCAGCCGGCCGTCATGGAGCACTTCCTCATTGAGCAGCGCGATAATTGTGTTGACATTGATCGGCACCCGTCGGCTGCGCTTCAGCAGCTGGTCTATCAGTACAATACGCTTTGTCTTATACAGTTTCTTCGCCAGCTTGCTCCCATTCTCTGAGTCAGAATCCAGCAGTTCCTGCACTTCCGGGTAGAGCGACGTATCACTCATCTTTACCCGGAAATGACTTTTGATCATATCACTCCAACGTCCATCTTTATACAAGGTATGTCCCAGATCCTCAAAAAGAGTCACCATTGACTTATCGCAAAGCTCCAGCGTCGCCAGGATACTGTTCAGATAGCGGGAAAAACCGGAGTAATTGACCCACAGCTCCTCGCCCTTATAGCGCATGTCATGCTCAATCTCATGCCAGCCTTCAAAAAACATCGTCTTGATCTGAACCTCAAAGGTATCATCGATGCCCATCTCCCAGGTATCCGCGGAAATCTCTTCTTTTAAATACTCCGGCAGGCGGAATACACCGTTTAGCTTAATCGGCTTAAACTCATCCTCATTGCGCTCCGACGTCGACCAGTCCACCACCTCAAACGTCTGCTCCATGATATGGCGGCAGATCTCCACATCATCATCAAAGTACAGATTAATCCGCACCCCGACCAAATCCTGAATCCGGCGCTCCCCGCCGTACTCCTTTTGCTCAAACTTACGCGCCATCGAAGTCGCCGTCTTGATTCGTGAAAACACGCGAAAATACAGACCGCACTGTTCCATCCGATCGCTGATAATCTGTTTTAAGTCCGACTCCACAACAGGCGACACCTGTACCCGTTCCGTGAGTTCTTCCTTTGTAAATATAAATCGTTCGCTTTCTTCCATAATATAGTAACACCACCAAAACAGCAATATTTGTCCCGTGTACCATCATATCGAAAATCCCCTCGGAAGTCAATCCGAAACACACTTATTTTTCCTCTTGAATTTCCGCCCGATATAGAGTATGATAGGGCAGGCTGCGGGAAACCTTCCCGAACAGCCCGGTTCCAGATATTTGAAACCATATTCGCTACAACGGCTTTCGCCGTTCCCTGAGTTTTTGAAAAAGGAGGATCCCATGAGACATTTGATGAGCCCGCTGGATTTGTCAGTTGAAGAGCTGGATCGGCTTCTTGATCTCGCCAACGACATTGAGGCGAACCCTTCCCGATACGCCCATTCCTGTGAGGGCAAAAAATTAGCTACCTTATTTTATGAACCAAGTACCCGCACCCGTCTCAGTTTTGAAGCAGCGATGTTGAATTTAGGCGGCAGCGTACTTGGTTTTTCTTCGGCTGATTCCAGCTCCGCCGCCAAAGGAGAGAGCGTCTCCGACACCATTCGCATCATTTCCTGCTACGCGGATATCTGTGCGATGCGCCACCCGAAGGAAGGCGCGCCGCTGGTCGCGTCCATGAAATCATCCATCCCGGTCATCAACGCCGGCGACGGCGGCCATCAGCATCCGACCCAGACTCTGACCGACCTTCTGACCATCCGTTCTCTGAAAGGACGCCTGGACAATTTTACGATCGGTCTCTGCGGCGACCTGAAATTCGGCCGCACCGTCCACTCTCTGATTCAGGCGCTGATCCGCTACCCAAATGTCCGTTTTATCCTGATTTCCCCTGAGGAGCTCCGTCTCCCGGACAACATTCGCGACGGTGTACTCCGCAAAAACAACCAGGATTTCCGCGAGGAAGTGCGTCTGGAGGACGCCATCCCGGAGCTCGACCTGCTCTACATGACCCGCGTGCAGCGGGAGCGCTTCTTCAATGAGGAAGATTACATCCGCATGAAAGATTTCTACATTTTAGACCGGGAAAAGATGAAACTCGCAAAAGAGGACATGCTGGTGCTGCATCCGCTGCCCCGTGTCAACGAAATCTCCACCGAGGTCGACGACGACCCGCGGGCCGTCTATTTTAAGCAGGCACAGTACGGCGTCTATGTCCGCATGGCATTGATTCTCACATTATTGGAGGTGGAAGTATGTTAAACGTAGGAGCGCTGAACGAGGGCGTCGTACTCGATCACATCGAGGCCGGCAAAAGCATGGATCTCTATCGTTATCTGAAGCTCGACCGTATGGACTGCTGTGTCGCGATCATCAAAAACGCGCACAGCAATAAGATGGGCAAAAAAGATATCATCAAAGTCGAATGTCCGATTGAGCGGCTCGACCTGAACGTTCTCGGCTACATCGACCACCGGATCACCGTCAACATCATTAAGAACGGACAGATTGTTGAGAAAAGACGCGTAGAACTTCCAGAACGCCTGGTCAACATCATCAAGTGCCGGAACCCGCGCTGCATCACTTCCATCGAGCAGGAATTGGATCACATCTTCTTCCTTGCCGACCCCGAGGAAGAGATCTATCGCTGTCTGTACTGTGAGGAAAAATACCGGACATCACGAAAGAAAAAGAAATCCGAGTAACTACTGCTGTAAACGAAAAGCGCTCCTGCCGGTGTAAGTCTGCCGACGGAGCGTTTTTTTCAGTTAAATCCGACCAGCTTCTGCGCCAGTTTATAACCTTCGACGGAAATTTTCCGGCCGGTTTTTCCCGGCAGATTCATCCCGATACCCAGCATATTGTACCGAAGGGAACGATAATCCTCCGCATCCTTCTCCTTCAGATAAGTCCAGATGTCCTCTTTTTTCGCAAGCGCTTCTTCTGTACCGGAAAGAATCAGCATAATCGAAGTCACAGTCATAATCTTTGACAGGTAATTCAGCATATACTTTTTCAGCTTCGGACTCTTATCCGAAAAATCCACCGCCGCCATGACATCAATCATAATCTTATTAACCAGGATCTGCTGGTCAATGCGTCCGATCATTACCTTTTCATTGACCGACTGATCTTCCCGTCCAATAAAATAGTGGTACAGGTTCACATCCATATAGCAAAGGCGTTTCACATAAGGCAGCGGCTGAAATGCGAAAATATTGTCCACATAAAAGGTATGCTTCGGCAGCTCCATCCCGCAGTCCCGCAGCATCTGTGTGCGGTAGAAGATATTGTGCATCAGGATATACTGCGTCTGCGGCATTTTGTGCATCTCATCCCAGCCAAAGCTTACATCCTGCGGAAATACTTTCGGAAAACGCATCAGCCTCTTGTGGCTGGCGCCGACCTTGTCATAGACAAAGTTTGCGAGCAGCATATCCACACCACCCTCTTCTTCAAGCTGACGCATCTTCTCCACAATGCGGATCAAGCCCTTTGTATTCACCCAGTCGTCGCTGTCCACCACTTTGTAATAGACACCGGCGGCATGGCGAATGCCATTATTAACGCCTTCCCCGTGGCCTCCGTTCTCCTGATGGATTGCGCGAACAATCTGCGGATATTTTGCCGCATAGCGATCTGCGATCTCCGGCGTCTCATCCTTCGTTGACCCATCGTCGATAATTAAAATCTCTATATCATCCCCCGCCGGGAGAATTGAACGAATGCATTTCTCCATATACGCCGCAGAATTGTAGCATGGAATGGCAATGGTTAATATTTTCATAACGGTCTCCTCTATAGTAAAAATTTTCTAATACGCTTCCGTTCAAACAATGGTTTCCAGACTATCGTATGCGTAACTATATTCCTACTTTGATCAGTTTATCTCAAAACCTCTCTCCTGACAAGCTATTTTTATATTTTCCAAGTGAATGCGTCCGAAAAATACTTTTGGTAAGCCGCAAATGCGCTCGGAATAGAATAATCCTCACGGATGATCTCCGGCTCTACAAAAATCAAATGGTCTTCTCCCTGTTTATCCAATGATTTCTCCGTGTCTTCTACCAGCACAAAATACCCGCACATATGCCACTCCACATGACTGAAAATGTGCTTCGCCTCCGGAAGGGGCCGGATCTGGAGCGAAGAAAATCCATTCCCGGCTACGCGCTCTGCCACTTCCTCCTGTGTCAAATGCCCCAGATAGTTCGGCAGCTCATATAGTCCGGCCAGCAGCCCGTGCGCCGGTCTGCGGCCAATAGCGGCATGCGTACTGTCTCGGATCACCAATACTGTGCGTTCTTCTATACGGCGCGCCTTTTTCGCCGCTTTCACCGGGTAATCCGTCTGGCAGCCGTCCAGATTCGCCCGGCACAGATGACGCACCGGACAGGTCTCGCACAGCGGAGCACCGTTCGGCACACAGATGAGCGCCCCTAATTCCATCAGCGCCTGGTTAAAGGTGCCGGGACAGGCCTGCGGCATCACCGTCCGCAGCACGTCCTCCACACTTTTTTTCACCGACTGCTTCGATATATCCTCTGCATTCTCCGTAATGCGACCAAGTACGCGCAGCACATTGCCGTCCACCGCCGGCACGGCCTGTCCATAGGCAATCGAAGCAATGGCGCCCGCCGTATAGCTGCCGATCCCAGGAAGGGTAAGCAGCTCTTCATATTGTGCCGGAAGTCTGCCATCGTATTTATCCATCACCACAATCGCCGCTTTCTGCATATTCCGGACACGGCTGTAATACCCCAATCCCTCCCAGAGTTTCAAAAGAACATCCTCCGAACACCCTGCGAGCGCATTGATATCCGGAAGCGTATCCATAAAGCGCCTATAATATGGCTTAACCGCCTCCACCCGTGTCTGCTGCAGCATAATCTCCGATACCCAGACCGCATACGCGCGGTCGGGCTTCGCAGGCGTCAATGCACATTCCGAAGGCTCCGTCACCGCAGTATGTCCCAAAACAGGAAAAGGATGCTCCCGCCATGGAAGCACCCGCGCATTCTCACAAAACCAGCCAATCAGCGGCTCCTGTATCTGTTTTAAAAGATCTCTGTCGATCATTTTTTTCTCCATGTCATTCCGCAGTAATAAACGTTGAATACCCCGCTCTGCGCAGGGCCGCCTCCATCCGGATTGCATTATCCAGCTGTGCAAACACTCCTACCTGCACTTTGTACAGACCATTCGAATAGAGCAAAAACGCCGGATAATTCTGCTGCTGCAGCCGGAACAGAAGATCTTCCGCGTAAGCGCGATTCGAAAAAGCACCCGTCTGTACACGGTAGAGAGTTCTGCCCGACGCTGCTCCATTTGCACCAAACGAATACAGCCCCATCTCTTCTAACGTGCTTAAGATTCCGCCCGCAATCGCCTCAGCGACGGCCGCAAACTGCGTATCAAACAGCTGATTATCCGCGTCCGTATTCAGAAAACCGGCTTCTACCAGCACCGCGGGCATCTGTGTCCGCTTCAATACAACCAGATCTGTGCGTTCATTCACACCCAGGTCGCGGAATCCGACCTCTGCAAGCTCCGCATTGATCGCCTCTGCCAGAGCCGCCTTTTCTCCTGACGCATCATATACCAGCGTCTCCACGCCGGAATACTGATTCGCCTCCGGACTGGAATTCCGGTGAAACGAAATAAAAAAGTCTCCGCCCTCCGCATTTGCGATCTGTGCTTTCTGCAGCGGTGTATCGTAGACATCCTCCGTCCGGGTATACGCCACCTCTACGCCCTGGTTTTCCAGAATCTCGCCGACAGCCAGTGTCAGGCGCAGATTATCATCTTTCTCCTGTCTTCCCTCATACACCGCACCCGGTTCATTTCCCCCGTGTCCGGCATCCAGAATTACCTTTGCCATTTTTGCCTCCCATACGAATAAACAGAATCTGATTTATTGTATGAGGCACATCCGGGAAGCGTTCTGCAAAATGGTTGGTTTTCCTGGAAATGGCTGGCTCTCCCAGTATATCCGAAGGCGGCTCATAAAGCAACCCCCAAAACCACGGTTACCACTCTTTTATGACAGCAGGCCGCCCATCCGCGCTACGTAAAGCTCACTGACTGTCACATCACCCTCCTCTGCGAAAACCGACGCGCCGTCTGCGTCTTCCACCTCCGGGTAAGCCCGCATGGAAATCGCTTTCCGGTCGTTGAAGAAGGCTTCTATGACGGAACGGTCCAGATAAACCTCGATGGTCAGCGAATCCGCCGCGTCCAGCGCAAAAGCGCCTGAGACATACCCCGTCGTGGAACCTGCTCCCCGGTCGGTGGTCTCTCCGTGGATGGTCTGATCGGAACCATCAAAGTAATAGCTGACCGCGCGCTCCTCAGTCGTGCTTTCGAGCACCTTCAGGCCATATTTTGTCGCGGCGGCATCTGCAAAGCTGACACGCACATAAAGCATGTCTTCATGAATCCCACTGAGCAGTTCATTTGCTTCCCCGACAGTAAGATCCGCCGCGTCCACAAGGACCTCTTCCTCCAGCGTATGAAGTGTCTCCGACGGCTTAATCATCAGATCGCTCCCATCCTCATTCAGCCAGATGATGCGGGCAATCCCGGCGTTATGCGCCCAGCCTGCGGCCGCCTGCTCCGCCACAGAGCGCTGATCCTGCATGATGCTGAACATGGTAGCATCCCCGGTATTCGGGTCAACAAAAGCGCTCGGTCCGGTAAACACATTGTCCCCGTAATCCATGATGGTCGGTCCGGCTTCAAAATCCGCGTCCGGCGTAAAGGTGCCGCTCTCGTAGTCGAATGTGCCGATAAAATAATACACCTTGTTATCCGCTGAAGACGCCGGCGCCGGGGAAATGATAAACACATCTTTGGAGACCGTACCCTCTTCGTTAGAAAGATTGAGCAGCACAGGCAGCTCCCAGCTGGTACCATAGGTCATGCTCTGATCCGGCATCTCATAAATGGGGCCGACATACTGCCAGTCCATGTCAATCCGGCCATCGGACAAAAGCTCCAGCGTCTCTGTCTTGTACAACAGAGCCGTTCCGCCGTTGCTTGACGCGCTTCCGGAGCAGATGAGCATATACCACATGCCGTCATGCTCCCAGATGTACGGATCGCGGAATTCTCCCGCGCGTCCCTGGCCTTCCTGCTGAATCACCGCCAGTTCGTCATAGATAACCCATTCCGTCAGATCCGGGTCGCTTAAATCTGCCGGATAAGCGATTCCGATATTCTGGTTTGAGATCAGGCCATCTACCATTGAATAGCCGTCATTCCCGGCGGTAAAAAACAGCATCGGCACTCCGTTTGCGTCGTAAGCGGCATTCCCGGACCAGACGCCGTCCGGCACGACGCTGTCCTTCGTCGGCACAATTGCTTCCTTTATCTGCTCCCAGTTCACCAGGTCGTCGCTCACCAGATGCCCCCAGCAAATGTTCCGCCAGTAGGTACCGCTCATGTTCTCCTGGAAAAACAGATGATAGCGGCCGTTGTAATAGCAGGGCGCATGCGGCTCATTCATCCAGTATTGAAGTGGGCCGCTGTGATACTGCGGCTTATAGCGGTCTTCGGTCAGAATATTCTGCAGCCAGATGTCAGAAAAAGCTATCTCCGGCACCTCCACGCTGTTGTATGCCTCCGCAACCTCCTCTGCGGTCAGAGCTCTCTGGTACAGCTTCAGCTCGTCCATCAGGCCGCTGCACATATTGATATAGCCCGCGCCGAGCCGATCTGCCTCGCAGCTGCGCCCCACCAGGAGCTGTTTATTGGTTCCCGTGATGACGCTGCCTTTTTCAATTTCCATGCTGCCGACCAGTACGCCATTCCGGTAAAGGCTCATTTCCCCATTCGGTCCGTCAAAGACTGCCGCGATATGATTCCATTTGTATTTTTCCAGCTCCTCGTCCGCCCACAGGGTCAGCCACTCACTTCCGGTACCGACTTCAAAACACAGCTTTCCAAAGCGCTGATAGCCCAGCTGGAAGCCCGCCATGCCGCTCTTGGAGCACTGAGAAATAATCCCGGTCAGAGCCTGTGTGCCGTTCTCCTCCGCAAACGGGTCGTCCCATTCAAAGGTCCGCGGCGCAAACCAGACGCTGACGGAAAGGACATCCCCTTCCACCTTAATCGCGCTTTTGCTGTAGGTAACACAGGTCGAATTGCCGTCAAACAGCAGGGAACCGCCGGAAATGCCCGTATCACGCCACTGCGGATCCTGGCTGTCCATGTAAAGGGCGCTTGTATAGGTATAGCTCAGCTGTGCATCTCCAGTAATGCCGCTCAGATCTGTAATCTCAATTCCGCTGCCCTCATCAAAAGAAAGGTGCAGCAGCAGACCATCCTCTTCCGCTGCCTGGGCAGGCTGCGGAACAGAAATGCCGCAAACTGCGGAAAAAGCAAAAGTCGCTGCACCCGCAAATGTTCCTTTTAAGAAATCTCTTCTTGATATATTTTTCATGGCTTCTGTCTACCCCCTGATTTGTAACAGCCTGTACCGCAATTCCATCCATATACAGATTTACGATACAGGCTGCCAATTCATTTGTGACCAATTGCTCGTTCCGCAATCTCATTTCATACCATTCATGAGAAACGAAGATTTTCCGATATTTCCTCAGCTGCACAGTCTTTGTTATCACGAGCGCAGCTCATATTTCTCCACTTCCAGATCCACGCGTCCGTCCACCTCAAAGCTGATCCCGTCCGCGCTCAATGGTGTGTAGATCGCCGTCGTGAGCGCCTGCTCCCCGTCATTCACAAACACTTCCACGCTATACTGATCCAGCAGAATCCGCAGCTTCAGCCTGCCTCTCTGCTGCCGTACAAAACAGCGGCGTTCATGAACCACATCGCGGCAGCAGCCAGAATTGTTCCGGTCGATCTTCAGTACAGAGGTTTTTGGATTATATGAAATCATCGTATAATGCCGGCTTCCCCTGGCCAGCCGAATCCGAAAGCGTTCGTAGCTTTCTTCTTCGCTCGGAGTCAGAGTGACCGTCAGATCAATCCTGCGGCCAAAAACTCCCTGCAAGGTATTTTCGTTGCACAGCGACATCCGGTGGTAAACCCGATGCCCACGCAGCGACTCAATTTCCCGGATCGGCATCTGCTGCAGCTTTCCATCAACGATGCGCAGCTCTCTGGGTATCGTCATCTGCCCAATCCAGCGAGAGCGCCCGGATGGAGCCACGCAGGCGTCCCAGTTCTGCATCCAGCCGATCATAATCCGGCGTCCGTCCGGCGCCTGCACGGTCTGCGGCGCATAAAAATCAATACCGTAATCAATCGCCCCCAGACTTTCCCGCTCGAAGTGCTTTTTCTCCCGGTCATACTGGCCGATCAGGTACATCGTGCCATTTCCATTGTGAAACTCCAGACCGCTCTGGCTCATCTCCTGCGGACTGGTCAGGATCACTGTTTTCCCATCCAGTCCAAATAGATCCGGGCATTCCCACATTTTCCCGAACTCGTTATAGGAGCGGTCTACAATCGTCTCAAAATTCCAGTGAAATCCATCCTCCGAGCGGTACAGCAGCAAAGAGCCGCTGCCGTCCTCTGTGCGGTTTCCCACAATGCAGGCGAAGGAGCCATCCTCTTCCCGCCACAGCTTCGGATCGCGGAAATCCAGACGGCTGCCCCCCCCCGCGGGCAGGCTCGTCTCATCGAGAACCGGATTGGCCTCATACTTTTCATAATTCAGGCCATCGCCGACTGCCATGCACTGCGTCTGAATCGTTTTCTTTCGCCCATCCTCACACATTTCTTCCCGCACACCGGTATACATCAGCAGCTGCCGGCCATCCGGAAGCTCCGATGCGCTTCCGGAGAAACAGCCAAAGCCATCATACGCCTGATCCGGTGCCAGTGCGCACGGCAGATATTCCCAGTGAAGCAAATCCCGGCTGACAACGTGTCCCCAGTGCATGGGCCCCCACTCCAGGCTGTAGGGGTGATACTGGTAAAAAAGGTGATACGCCCCATTATAAAAAGAGAAGCCATTCGGATCGTTCATCCAGCCAATGCGCGGGGTCAGATGATAAGCCGGACGCTCTTCATCCGAAATGAAGCGGGCATATTTTTCCTCATACTCACGCGCTTTTTTCAATTTTTCAGTCATCATATATCCTTTTTCCTCTCTCAATGCAAATGTAGCCAAAGACGGGCAGATTACAATATCCGCCCGTCTTCTTTCCATAATCCTATTGTTTATGACCCGGGCACCAAAGTGGCATCATTTTATTCCGCTTCCTGATAACGGGTATACGCATCCGTATAAACCTCAAGCAGCTCTTCCATTCCGCAGGTATTGACCAGCTTATTCTTATAAGCTTCCCACTCATCATCGGTCGGACCGCCGTTCTGGATCCAGAGTGCTTCCTGCTCAGAAACTGCGCTCTCAAAGTCTGCCTTGTACCAGTCGATCGTATCCAGCTCGTCAGCCGTGTATACACAGTCTACCGGGAAGCAGGTCGGATCGCTGACATAGGCCATCCAGTATTCGCTCAGGTCGGTCAGACGCTCAATCGCGCGATCCTCCATGTAGAAATATTCATTGTAATACTCGCTCAGGATCAGCTTCGGTCCATAGACCTCATACTCACTCTTGAGCTCGCCCGCTGATTTTCCGTACAACTCCTGGCTCTCTTCGTCCGTGATGCTCAGCCACATGCCGTCCTCATCCTGCTCAGTGAAATACACGCCGATCGGGCCATACTGCAGCTGCATCACTGCTTCGCCGTCATACCACTGGTCAAAGAACGCCAGCAGATTTTCCGGAGTCTCGCATGCGCTTGTGATGCTCAGGTTGCCGCTGTTTGTACCGCCGCCGGTACGCACCGTCACATTGTAGGTGCCGTCCGGACCCGCCAGTACCGGAAGGAATACATAGTCATCCGCATAGTCGCCCATCAGCTCTTCGATATACCACCAGGTACCTACACCCACATAACCCTGCTGGCACTTTGCCATATACTGTGTATCAGACTGGCTGAATACCTCGACATCGATCAGGCCGTCCGCATACCAGTCATGGAAATAGGTAACTGCCTCGCGGTATCCATCCGTTACGCAGGCAAAGCCAACTTCGCCGTCGATCACCTGAATGTCACTGATGACATCATTCGGCCAGTTTGTGAAACCAAAGCCAGCGTAGAAAATGTTCTGTCCCCAGCACCACTGGTCAAAGCCAAAGCTCATCGGAATCGTGGAACCGGCGTCATTGCCATAATACTTCGCGCTCATATCATTCTCCTGGAACGCAACCAGCGCGTCATGCAGCTCATCCAGAGTCGTCGGAACTTCCAGGCCAAGATCATCCAGCCATGCCTTATTGATCATGCTGAACTGCGGAATTGTGTAGATTGAGTAGTCTTCCTCGTCGCCGATACCAGCGGTTCCCATCTGCTCTGCTGCCGGCAGTCCATAGATGCCGCCGTCGTCCATGGTGATCGCAGAACGAATCTCCGGATGCTCTTCCAGGATCGCGGTCAGGTTCGGCATATATTCCTCTGTGATATACGGAGTCAGGTCAATGAATGTACCGTCGTCGCCATACTGCGCCAGGTCATAGTTGCTGAAGCCTACGCCGATAAAAGCGTCCGGCAGCGTATTGCCCGCGATGCGGATGCTGACCTGCTCGGAAACACTGTCACTCATCGTATCCCAGTTGATGGTAATGCCGACATTGTCTGCCATCTCGTTTAATACGGTATTGTCGTCATAGCCTGCGCTCAGTGCGGACTGCGCGCCTACGATGGAGAATTCGGTCTGTCCCTCTGCCGCCTTTGCCGTAAGCTCAGCTGCACCGCCGACCATTCCTGCCAGTGCAAAGCTGGCTGCTCCCGCTGCGGAACCCTTCAAAAAGTCTCTTCTGGTAATTGTTGCTGTCATGATTGTTTCCTCCTTATGATATGTTTGATTTTTAATTGTTCATTGATAAGTTCATTCGTTGCTGTTTTTCGTGTTATTTCACTCCGTCTTACTTTTCTATCTATCCTCTGCGCGGCACAATCGGCTCGCGCAGAAGAGAAACCATAATTTTTCAAATCAGCCCTTGACTGCTCCGGCCATAAAGCCTTTTTCAAAATACTTCTGAACAAACGGATAAACCACAAGCATCGGAACCGCCGCCACTACAATCGAGCAGAACTTCAGCATCTCGGTCAGCTTATTCAGCTCGGCGTACCCGCCAGAAATCGTGCTGGCCTGCGCCGCGGTCGTACTCGACTGAATCAGGATGCTGCGCAATACCAGAGCCAGAGGCGCCTGCTCGGAGGTCAGGTAAATCAGAGAAGTAAACCAGTCGTTCCAGTAAGCCACCATGCTGAACACGACCATAACTGCCATGATTGCGCGGGAGAGCGGGATGATCATCTGGAAGAAAATCTGGAAATGACCTGCTCCGTCGATGCGCGCCGCCTCCAGAACCTCTCCCGGAAGACTGTGCTCAATATAGTTCCGGACAATAATCATATTGCCGACTGCCACGCCGCCCGGCAGGAACAGAGCCCACATATTGCCAATCAGTCCGGTATCTCTTACAACCAGGTAGGTCGGGATCAGTCCGCCGCCAAAGTACATGGTAATGATAAAGAAGATACTGATCAGTTTGCGCCCCGGCATATTGTGCTGACTGAGCGGATATGCCGTCAGGTAAATCATAATCACGGAAAAGAGCGTACCGACTACGGTATATTTAAAGCTGTTCAGTAAGCCCATCAAAATGCTGTCATCCGCGAACACTGCCTTGTAACCGTCCAGGGTAAACCCACTCGGGAAAAAGAAGGTCTTCCCGGCGTATACATCGTAAGGATCAGATACAGAAGCAATCAGTATGTAAAAAAGTGGATAAAGAACGATCAGCATTATGGCGGTGCACAGGATCACCAGAATGATATCGCTGGTCTTGTCCGAAAGTCCATGCAATTTCTGCGTCTTCATTGTTCTTCCTCCTCCCTTCTATACAAACGTGACATCGGATGCCTTGGAAGCGATCTTGTTCACGATAATCAGCAGAATAATATTAATCACCGTATTGAACAGGCCGATTGCCGTAGAATAACTGTACTTCGCGTTTTCAATACCCTGCTGGTAAACATATACCGAAATCACATCACTGGTCGCCTTGTTCAGGTCTGTCTGTAAAAGCCATACTTTCTCGAAACCGACATTCATCAGACCGCCCGCGCTCATGATCAGGTTCAAAACCATCATCGGAACCAGAGCCGGAAAATCGATATTCTTAATCCGCTGGAACATGGAAGCGCCGTCCACCTTCGCCACCTCGTAAAGGGTCGTATCCACGCTTGCCAGCGTCGCCAGGTAAATGATCATGCCCCAGCCTGCGTCCTGCCAGATGCCTGACGCGATGTAGATGGTGCGGAACGCGGTACTCTGCGTCAGGAAGTCAATCTGCGTCCCCAACAGCAGGTTGATGAGGCCGCCGGAAGGGCTCAGGAAAATACGAAGCATACCACAGATGATCATGGTTGAGATAAAGTGCGGCGCGTAGAGAACGGTCTGCACCACTCTCTTATAGCGGTGGAACCGCAGCTGGTTGATCGCCAGCGATAAGATAACCGGAATCGGAAAGCTCCACAGCAGGCTGTACAGACTGAGCAGCACCGTATTCCGAATCATGCGGATGCAGTTTGGTGAAGAGAAAAATCTCTGGAACCATTTCAGCCCCACCCATTCACTTCCCAGGTATCCCTTGCTCGCCTTATAATCCCGGAACGCGATCTGGATACCATACATCGGAATGTACTTATAAATAATGGTAATGATAATCGGTATCAGCAGCATGACATATAACTGCCAGCTCTGCCTCAGCCGTCGGGCCAGTGAAGCCCCTTTTTTCTTCTGTCCCGGTTTCCCTTCCATGTTGCCGGCTTTTTTTGCCGCGGTTGCCCGAACACTCACAAGAATCCCTCCTTACTTTGATTCGCCCGGATGGCTGCGGAACCGTTCTTTTGATTTCATCGAATCATTTTCGAACCTTCCCTGCCCTTAGGCTTATCCTGTTTTCGTATAACGTTTCACGCTTTCTTCAAATAATATTCCCTGTGTTCCGTCCAGGGAATTCTTTTGTGAAACGTTATATTTATCTGATGACCGCATCATACACCATTCCCAAGGCAATTGTCAACCGCAATTTGTTGTTTTGGTACACGATCTCTGTTTTTCACAAAATTGTTTTGTGTGTTTTGTCTGTTTTGCACAATTTACTTCCGTCACTTTCTTTTCATAACGTTTCACGCAAATTTCATGAAACCACTTTACAAATACGGATTTGCGAGATATAATATAACTGTCAATACATCAGACAGCTGCGTGGTTCTCCGAAGCCCCCACCTTTCAGAAGCTGTCAGTGTGAACGGATATATGAAATTTCATGAAACGATATAAAGGAGTAACACCATGGCAGAGAAAAATGTTTCACCCACCATGAAAGACGTCGCGAAAGAGGCGGGCGTGTCGCTTGGCACCGTGTCCAAGGTCGTAAACGGGATTCCGGTGGGAAAGGATTATCAGAAAAAGGTGGACGCCGCCATCCACAAGCTGGATTACCGGGTCAACAGCTACGCGCAGGGGCTGAAGTCGAATAAGACACAGACCGTCGCCTTTTTGGTCCCGGACACGATCAACCCATTTTTCGGGGAACTGACCTTCTACGTGAACCGTGAGCTGGCGAAAAACGGATATCGGATGCTGCTGTGCGCGACACAGGCCAGCCCGGAGATGGAACAGGCGCTCCTCGACATGGCAGAGCAGAACCGGGTAGACGGCATCATCTGCATTTCCTATAATGAAGGGTTACAGATTCGGGAAAGCACCCGGCTAGTAACCATCGACCGGCACTCCGGCGTCGTATCCCCCTGTGTGGCCAGCGACAACCTCACGGGCGGACAGCTCGCCGTGAAGAAGCTCGCTGAGTTCGGCTGTAAGCGCCTGCTGCATATGAGCATCAGCTCCGCCCTGCCCAACGAGGCCACCAAACGGCGGGACGGCTTTGTCAGCGCCTGTGTCTCCATGGGACTCGACTACCAGATGCTCTGCCTGACCGACGGCACTCCCTATTCTGTTTTTTATGATTATCTTACTGAACACATCACAGATGGGAAATTTGATTTCGACGGCATCTTCTGCGGCACAGACACGCTGGCCCGCCTTATGATCGTGAAGCTGTATGAGCTTGGCATCCGCGTCCCGCAGGACGTGCAGGTCATCGGGTTCGACGGGATAAAGGATTACGCTACCGGCCAGTATTACTGTTCCACCATCGTACAGCCAATCGAGCAGATCGCCCAGACTAGCGTCAATCTGCTTTTGAACTCTGACTTGTCGAAAGCGCCCCCACTCGTATGCCTGCCGGTGCATTATGTCAATGGAGGGACGACGCGGGAATAAAGACTTTTCGTCCTTTCCATTTTGCGTTATATCTGCTATACTAAACAAAAAACAATTCAGAACAGCATCAAAATGGAAAGGATCTTTTGAAATGCAAAAATTGAAACGCATCGCCGCAATGATCGGCGTGATTTTTCTGATAGGTATGTATGTTGTCACCCTGATTCTTGGCCTGACCGCCAGTCCGGCGACGCAGAATATGCTGATGGCTTCTATCGTATGTACCGTTTTGATTCCGGTACTGCTCTATGCCATGATGCTGATCGCCCGTGTTCTTGGGCATTCAGAAGATGAACCGCCGGCCGGAAACGAGGAGAAAAAGAAATCATCCTCTGATGAGAAAAAGAAAATCAATTATTAAAATAGAATCGCGCAGACACATGAAAACACAGGTCTGCGCGATTTTTCTATTATTCTGTTTTTGTACATCTCACAGCAGGCAGGATACACTGTTCTGAATCGCTACTGCTATTCTACCGCAGCCTCTGCGTTTTCGCCTCTCGCCGAGTGTGACCTGTAACACATTCTGTCTTCCATCACCGGATATCATACACGCTCCGCAGCCGCAGCTTCGAGACATCGCCGCTTTCGATCTTCACGCGTTTTGTGCCTGCGTTCATATCAAAGTAGTTATCGGAAAGAATCAGATCTTCGTTCTCATTCTGAATCTCGACGCTCTTTGCGTAAGCGGAGGCTGTCACTTCGATCTCATCACCAATCACCCGGCAAGTCAGCTGCGGATCTTCATAGCGGAAGTATTTCGGATAGGAGAAATTCACCGTTCCGGAGGAAATCACTGTTCCATCCTTCTCCAGCTCATAGCTGATGTACTCGCGGTAAATGTCCGCGTCCGGAAATTCTACCTTATCCAGCCAGACACTCGTCAGCGCCGGTACGGTAATCTGATTTTCCCCGCTCTGCAATATCTTTGCGGACGGATCGCGCAGCGCCCAGCGGACAGTTACGTCTGCGTCCTGCATCGTCTCATTCGCAACATTCAGGCGGATGGACTTTTCAAACTCAAAATGTTCACGCACCAGATCTTTGCCGGACGTCATCAATCCCTGCTCCTCACAGGACAGCATCAGCGGAGCAAAGAAACGCTTTGCGTAATAATGCAGGGCTTTTAAACGGCCGCAGTAGTCGATTGACGACCAGGATGCCACCGGCCAGCAGTCGTTGAGCTGCCAGTACACGGCTCCCATGCAGCGCCCGCGGTTGCGGCGGAAATGCTCGACGCCGTAGCGGATGCCGTCCGCCTGCAGAAGCTGCGATGCGTACAGCACCGTCTGGAAATCCGATGGATAGCGGTAAGTCTGCTGCATATAGTTCATAATCTTGCCGTTTGCACTGCCGTTGCGCTGATGGCGCTCCATAATATAGGAGAAAATGTTATAATCCGCCGGGTCATCGCTGATCCGCTCAATAGTTTTCATTGCCGGGAAGGACTGGAAGCCAAACTCCGAGAGATAGCGGAAGTAATAGTTCCGATACTCGGTAAACGGCTTGTCCCCATGCCATACCTGCCAGTAATGGACGTCGCCGCGGTTCGGATCCTGCGGATCGTCAAAGCAGCCGCCTGACGACGGGCTGGACGGCCAGTAAAAGGTCTGCGGGTCATATTTGGCCAGCTCCTCCGGAATCACACGCTCATACATAAACAAATAATCGCGCACTTCCTGCGGCTTTGTCACCCAGGAATTCCGCTCCGCAACAAAGGATTCCATCTCATTGTTGCCGCACCAGAGACCCAGGCTCGCGTGATGACGCAGGCGTTTAATGTTGTCCGCAAATTCCGCGCGGATATTTTCTTCAAACTCCGGCGTCAGGTCATACACGGCGCAGGCAAACATGAAATCCTGCCATACCACCAGACCCAGCTCATCGCAGGTATCATAGAACCAGTCCTCCGGATAATAACCGCCGCCCCATACGCGGATGGAGTTAAAATTCGCCCATTTTGTTTTTTCCAGAAGTGTCCGTGTCGTCTGCGGCGTTACCCGTCCCAGCAGATGATCCTCCGGAATATAATCTGCGCCCATCGCGAAAATATCCACGCCGTTCACCTGACAGGCAAACGACTCGCCCCACTCGTCTTTCTCACGGTGCATCGTCATCGTGCGCAGGCCGATGCGTCGCGTCCATGTATCCAGGACCGTTTCCACACCCGAGTCCGTCCGCTCCATCATTTCCACCGAAACAGTATACAGATTCTGCTCACCGTAGCCGTTCGGCCACCAGAGCTGCGGTCGGCTGATCACAAGCTCCAGCTTCCCCGAAGCACCGCATTCGGTTATGTATGACTTCCCTTTCGGGTCCGTTACCGTCATGCGATAAGCAAAAGCCGCGCCTTCCTTCTTCGCGGCATCTGCCATCACCGACTGACTGTAATCCGCTTTGGCGTCCGCATGAAGCGTCACCTTTCCATCCCGATGCTCCTGTGTCACATATACACTCTCAATTCTGGCAGCACCGATTCCCAGCAGAGACACCGGGCGATACAGGCCGGCATCCGGCAGATGCGCGCCCCAGTCCCAGCCGAACATACAGTGCGCCTTGCGGATATGCACAAAGCCGTCCATCGCGTCCTCCGTGCCGCGGGTCGGGCGCTCTTTGTATGCCTCGGCGATGTATTTTGTCGGTGAATGAAGAACGATACGCAGCTCATTTTCTTCCGCCTTCAGATACTCTTTTACTTCATACTCCCAGATGCGGTGCATATTGCAGGGTGAACCCAGCAGCTGTCCATTCAGATAAATATCCGCAATCGTATCTACTCCATCAAAGCGAAGAAGTACGCGTTCACAGGCAAACAGCTCCCAAGGACAGTCGAACTCCGTCACATACTCATAATCCTTATCCATCAGGCGAAGCGCCTGATCCTCATTGTCCTTCCAGAACGGATCCTCCATCCGCCCTTCCCGGAGCAGATCCGTGTACACCGTCCCCGGTACCACAGCAGGAATAAAATCTGCCGCACCCACTTCCCTCAGTTTCCAGTTGTCTTTCATCTCTTGTCGTATCATTGTGTCCTGCCAAGTTTTCCGTTCCTGTCATCTAAGGATCTGTTTCATTTCTTTCTTTATATTTACCACTTATTAAGCAAAATGTCTTGCTTTTTTTCTTTTTAAAGCATTTTCTTTTGAATTGGTTTCAAATAATTCTTTTTTAAATCTCTCCTGTCAGTGCCAAAGAACGTTTGCTCAGCTCTTGATTGATTTCCGTTTTCCTTTTTAAGTAAAAATAGTTGAAATGAGCAAAGTAAATCCGCCGCCTGAAACAGCCTGTACTCAGAAGGCAATACTTTCCGAAACTCAACAGCTGGGAAAAGTGCATTAAACACCGACGAGAGAATTTTACTTACCTCAACCTGCCCATTATCATAATAAACCTTAATTAAGTCATATGACAAAAAATCACTGTAGTTTGCGCCTCAAAGATATATCCATATATCGATATTCTTCTTCACCACGAATAATTGGACCATTATGTATACAAT
>JAJPXU010000037.1:30512-35930 GCA_021205305.1 Lachnospiraceae bacterium | reverse complement strand
AAGCCGCTTAAAATAAGGCACTTTAGCGATTTTTCATGTGGGAAGTATTAGTTATGTATAGGAATCAGGAAAAGAACCTGGTATAGTCATAGTTATGAATATTTGCTTCTGGGTTTCAGGCCTGAGCCTGAAGTAAACGCAGCTGTGTGCTGTGGTCGCGGATAACCTGTTTCATATTCTCGACATCTTTCTGCGTTTGCTCAAAACTGGCCGCTCCTTTTTTATATCGATCAAAGGTGGACAGGTAGCAGGATTCGATCTCATGCAGACGAGGTGCGATGGAGTTTTCCATCTCCAAATGAATGCCGTGAACATCCTCCCGGATATCCTTCGTCTCTCTTTTAAGTTCTGCGACATCGGTTTTAAGTAAGGAAACATCGTCTTTCAGCACACTGACATCGGTTTTAAGTAAGGAAACATCGTCTTTCAGCACACTGACATCAGTTTTAAGCTCCGAGACATCGGTTTTCAGTACGTTAACGTCATCTTTTATCACACCAACTTCTGTTTTAAGCTCTTTGACGTCATACTTAAGCTCTCTGAAATCAGTTTTCAGACCGCCAATATCGTATCGGAAACCATTGATATCAGCTTTGACACCGCGGAGATCTGTTTTGATATCACAGATTTCTTCTTTGACAGGCGCGAGCTTCTCATCCATTTTTTGGTCCATTGCATCAGAGAAAGTCTGAAATCTTTGATCCATTTTTTGGTCCATTGCGTCAGAGAAAGCCTGAAATCTCTGGTCCACTATGTCAGAGAAAGCCTGAAATCTCTGATCCACTATGCCTGAAAAGGCTGTTAACAGTTCCTGATCTCTTTCCGTCATGTTCTTCCCTCCTTTATCTTGTGACGTGAGGAAATCATAGCATATCAGAACACAAAAATCAATACTTATTATATAAAAAAAATACAGGACATAAACATGCCCGCCTTAGCGTTCTGCCCCAATGTCTTTTTTGCGCAGAAAGATGAGCAGTGCCGCAATCATCAGCAGAAGGGAAGGCACCGCGAACAATGTGCGCAGGGCGGTTTTTGCCGCAGCGGTCTGTGTTTCGGCGGCGACATTGATTCCCGTGAGGTCGATGCCGATGCCGGCTACGAAGGAAGCAATGGAGGTAGCCAGCTTCACCATCAGGGTTTGCAGCGAGGAAACGACACTGTCTTCGCGCTGCCCGGTCATGGATTCGCCGTAATCGACGGCGTCCGCGACGAAGACGGTGGTGAGAACATAGCCGGTGCCGTTCGTCAGAGAGATCAGTGCACCGGGCAAAAGCACTTTGGCCAGGGTCAGGGTCTTTCCGAAGATCAGGCCTGTCATGCCGATATAGCCGAGAATTCCGGCTACACAGGCAGCAAAAAAAATCTGCCGGTTCGAAAAACGTTTCCGAAAGAACGGGTAGAGCAGGGTCATGGCCGCGAACTGGATTAGGGCGGAAAAGACCATAAAGAGCGTGTACTGGCTCTCATCGCCGATGTCGTATTGAAACATATAGAGCAGCAGGTTGGTCGTCATGTAGATCGCCGAGTTAAACAGAATGATGATGGCGGCCAGATTGAGCGCCTGGTCGTTTTTGAGCAGGGCGTTCAGCAGATCGCGGATGGAGGCGTCATGCGGCTCGTGCAGTTCATCGTTTGGCAGGTTGCGTACGGTAATGATAGTGGTCACGACATAAAAGATCGCGATCGCAAATGCCAGTATGGCGAAACCTTTGCGGTAATGTTCGGTATCGGTGCCGCCGCCCAGGATCGGCAGCAGGCTCATGGTTAAAACCGTGGGAAGCGCCGCGCCAAAGCCGGAAAAGGTACGGGCAAATACAGTCAGGCTCTCACGCTCGCTGCCGGCTTTTGTAATTGCCGGAATGACAGACCAGTAAGGAATGTCCGAAAGCGTATAGGTGATCCCGCAGAGAAAATAGGTGATTGTAACATATGTTTTCAGACTGTTGCCGGACAGACTATGCGGAACTGCGAACATGGCGTAGAGAATGAAGGCGTTCAGCACTGCACCGGTCAGGATCCAGGGGCGGTAGCGCCCGTAGCGGCTTTTGGTTTTTGCCACCACGACGCCCATGAACGGGTCGTTGAAGGCGTCAAAAATGCGCGCCACCATCAGCAGGATGCCGACAAAGGAAGCGCTGATGCCGAGGATGGTATTGTAGTAATAAAGCGTGTAAGACGCGACGAAGCCGTAAGCCAGGTTTTTGCCGAGGCCGCCGATTGCGTAGGTAAATTTCGTTTTCTCGGTGATGTTCACGGAAAGTTTCCTCGATTCTTCTTTTCTTGTATCTGACAGATCGGTCTATCATTCGTTGTGCCGATCTTGTTGTCGCCAATGGCAGCAGAATCCAAAAGACTACAGCGTAGATGCCGCGAGGGCGCTGGATGTCCAGTGGACATCCGTTTAGCCCTCGCCGGGTGGCATCCCACACTTTGTGTGGGATATTCGCCGACTGAAGCGAAGACAAATACCCCGAGACTTGCATCGCTGCAAATTTGATGCCTTGTATGCTTGCACCGGGATATTTGACGTCTGCAATACTGACAGGATTCGATTTTCTCAGAAATACAGTATAACATAAATTTTTCCACAGGAAAGCGGAAAATAAAAAATAATGTTGTTGAGACATTCTGAATTTTGCGGTATACTGACAGGTATAAAGGAGTTTGCTCTATCCATTTCTTCGGACGGTGCTGTATCAGGATGGGGTAAAGTTTTGTCCTATAATATATAAGTCTCTCAGGCAGGTTGAGAGTCCGTCTATTGAGGAAGCTTTTACAGTAAATACAGAGAGAAAGGGAAGTGAATGAAATGAAAAGAATCGGTTTGCTAACCAGCGGCGGCGACTGCCAGGCGCTGAACGCGACAATGCGTGGTGTGGTAAAGGGTCTTTCCAGCAATCTGGACGAGCTGGAAGTATATGGTTTTATGAACGGGTATAAGGGTCTGATTTACGGTGATTACCGTCTGCTGACCTCGAAAGATTTTTCCGGTATTCTGACCAAGGGCGGTACAATCCTTGGTTCTTCCAGACAGCCGTTTAAACTCATGCGTGAGCCGGATGAGAAGGGCCTGAATAAAGTTGAGGCGATGAAGCAGAATTACTATAAGCTGCGCCTGGACTGCCTGGTTATCCTGGGCGGCAATGGCACGCAGAAGACAGCAAACCTGCTGCGCGAGGAAGGACTGAACATCATTCATCTTCCGAAGACGATTGATAATGATATCTATGGCACGGACATGACATTCGGCTTCTACAGTGCAGTGAATGTTGCGACGGACGCGATTGACCGTATCCATACGACGGCGGCTTCACACAACCGTGTCTTTATCGTAGAGGTTATGGGTCATAAGGTAGGCTGGCTGACATTGTATGCAGGGCTGGCCGGCGGCGCGGATATCATTCTGATTCCGGAGATCCCGTATGATATTAAGAAGGTCGTAGCTGCGATTGACAAGCGGACACAGGCCGGCAAGGGCTTTACTGTGATTGCAGTGGCCGAGGGCGCGATTTCTAAAAAAGACGCGAAGCTGAGCAAGAAGGAATATGCGGCAAAGCTCCAGAAGAGAGGCAACGCTTCTATCGCACATGAACTGGCTGATGAGATCAAGGCCGCGAACGGACCAGAGGTGCGTATCACGATTCCGGGACATACACAGAGAGGCGGCAGCCCGTGTCCATACGACCGTGTCCTGTCTACACGTATTGGCCTGAAATGTGCAGATATGATCCTCAAAGATGAATACGGATATATGGTCGGCATTGTAAATAATAAGATGAAAAAAGTGCCGCTCGGTGATGTGGCCGGGAAGCTGAAAGTAGTTTCACCGAAGGACGAGATCATCGCCGAGGCGAAGCTGATGGATATCTGCTTTGGTGACTGACACGGGCCGGACTCCGGGGATGGAGAACGAACCAACGGATAGGAATCAATAGAAAGAACTCCCTGTTTTTATGCGTCAGGCTGCGAAAAGAACTGGCAGCGCGCACAGTGGTCAGAAGGAAGAAAGTCTTCGACTGAATGCATAAAGCGGGGGGTTCTGTATTTCGCTGTAAGAAGAGAACGTGAGGCGGAAAGACGGCAGACACCGGAAGGGAATAGCAAGCGGAAGTCTGATAAAAGCTGATCCGGCAGACGAAATACAGAGAATATAGGGAGAGAAGACGAAATATGGGTTATACCGCATTGTACCGCAAGTTCCGCCCGTCCACGTTTGACGAGGTAAAAGGGCAGGATCACATTGTAAAAACGTTGAAAAACCAGATTCGGGCAGATCGGCTGGGGCACGCTTACCTGTTTTGCGGCACCAGGGGAACCGGTAAAACCTCGGTTGCTAAGATTTTCGCGAAGACCGTGAACTGTGAGCACCCGGTTGACGGCAATCCCTGCAACGAATGCGCCATGTGCCGCGCGATCGCAGCGGGTTCCTCGATGAATGTGATTGAGATTGACGCCGCATCCAATAATGGTGTGGATAATATCCGCGAGATTCGGGAAGAAGTCGCGTATTCGCCAACGGCCGGGCGGTATAAGGTTTATATCATTGATGAGGTGCATATGCTCTCCACCGGCGCATTTAACGCGCTTTTAAAGACGCTGGAAGAGCCGCCTTCCTATGTTATTTTTATTCTGGCGACCACGGAGGCACAGAAGATACCGATTACCATTCTTTCCCGCTGTCAGCGGTACGATTTTCATCGAATCGGGCAGGAGACAATCCTGGCCAGATTACAGGAGCTGATGGAGACGGAACAGGTCGAGGCGGAGGAAAAGGCGCTGCGCTATATTGCGAGAAAGGGCGACGGTTCCCTGCGCGATTCCTTAAGTCTGCTGGATCAGTGCATCGCTTTTTATCTGGGTGAGACACTGACCTATGACCGGGTCCTCGAGGTGCTTGGCGCGGTCGATACGGATGTGTTCAGCCAGCTGCTGCGCCGGATTCTGCGGGGGGAGCTGACGGAATCGATTCGCACATTGGAGCAGCTGATTCTGCAGGGACGCGATCTGACGCAGTTTGTGAATGATTTCACCTGGTATCTGCGCAACCTGATGCTGATGAAGGCTTCCGATGACATGGAAGATATTCTGGATGTTTCAACGGAAAATCTGGCACAGCTGCGTGAGGAAGCGGCGATGGTGCGCAGCGATACGCTGATGCGATACATTCGCATTTTTTCTGAACTGTCGAATTCCATTCGCTATGCGACGAACAAGCGTGTGCAGGTGGAGATGGCGCTGATCAAATTGTGCACGCCCCAGGCGGAAAGCGATGAGATTTCGCTGGTAGAGCGAATCCGCAGGCTGGAGCGGATCATTGAGCAGGGCATGGGAATGCCGGGCATTCGCGCAGGCCAGGGCGGAGTAACCGGCGGCGCATATGGGTCAGGCGGTGCAAACGGAACGGCTGGCCTGTAT
>JAJPXU010000037.1:11755-30412 GCA_021205305.1 Lachnospiraceae bacterium | reverse complement strand
CGGCGCATATGGGTCAGGCGGTGCAAACGGAACGGCTGGCCTGTATAGAGCAGGCGATGGAAATGGAACGGCTGGCCTGTATGGAGCAGGCGACGAAAATGGAACGTATGCTGTGAACGGAAGCGCGGGCGCTGCGGGAGGAGCATCCTATGGAAATGGTCAGGGTAATTATGCGGACGGTGTATCGTCGGCAGCGTTGCCAAAGGCAGCGCCGGAGGATTTGAAAAAAGTCTGTGAAATGTGGAAAACCATTGTCAACGACACGAGCGGGATGTTTCGGGTTGTGCTTAGTTCGGCTGTGCCAAAATACAATTCACAGGACGAGAATGATAAACGGCTGTATGTGGTTTTTGCAGATTTTCTGGCAGAGCGCTATCTGAATAATGCGGAACGCAAAGCCGAGCTGGAGCAGCTGATCGCGGAGCGGGTTGGGAAACAGGTGGAAGTGAAATTTGTCATTGCACAGGATGAAGGGCTGCAAAGAGGCATGTTGTCCAGAATTGATATTGATGAGCGGGTGCGGGAGCAGGTGCACATGGATATTGATATCGTCGAGGATGATGATTTGCAAAACTAAAGTTCAGAACAGCATTGAAAGGAAAAGACAGGAAAAGACAGTCCCTCACCGGATGGCATCCTCGTCCTGCGGACGGCATATTCTGTGAGGTTTACCTGCGAAAGACTGTTCTGAAGGGCTGCTTTCACCCGGAGGGAATCATATGCGGCACAATACAGATACACAGCGGGATTTTTCCGTTGGAAAGGTGTGGAAAAATATTACAGCGCAGGCGGTACCACTGACGATTGCGCAGCTGGTACAGCTTTTATATAATATCGTGGATCGCATCTACATCGGCCATCTGCCGGATGTAGGCAGTCTGGCTCTGACCGGTGTGGGAATCACGTTTCCGATCACTTCCCTGATTCTGGCGTTTGCGAATCTGTTCGGGACCGGCGGAGCACCGTTATTTTCCATTGCGAGAGGAGCGAGGGAGGAAGAAAAGGCGAAAAAGATCATGGGGAATGTATTTACCATGATTTTGATTACGTCGGTGGTTTTGATGGCAGCCTGCTACGTATTCCGGGTTCCGATCCTGTATCTGTTCGGCGCGAGTGACTCTACCATTGTTTATGCGGAAAGCTATCTGAGCATTTACCTGTTTGGCGTGCTGTTCTCCATGGTTGTGACAGGGATGAACGGATTTATCAGCGCGCTTGGTTTTCCGGGGATAGCGATGTGGACGACGGTGATTGGCGCGGTTTTGAACCTGATCCTTGATCCAATTTTTATCTTTGGACTTTCGCTTGGAGTGCAGGGAGCGGCAGCGGCGACGGTGATCAGCCAGTGTGTGTCCGCCATCTGGGTTATTCATTTTCTGACGGCCGGGAGAACCGAGTTAAAACTCAGGCTGTCTTTTATGAAACTGAGAGGGCGTATTGTACTGGATGTGGTCAGCCTCGGCGTGAGTGGCTTTATGCAGCAGGCGACCAACTGCCTTGTGCAGATTGTGTGTAATGTCACGCTGCAGCATTACGGCGGGGATCTGTATGTCGGGATTATGACGATTATTAACAGTATCCGCGAGATTGCTTCCCTGCCGGTGACCGGCATCAGCAGCGGCGGACAGCCGGTGCTTGGATATAATTATGGGGCGAAACGGCCGGATCGGGTAAAAGAGGGGATTCGCTTTATGGCGATAACCGGAATCATTTATACGGCTTTTATCTGGTTGGTGATCGAGACCTTTCCCGCTGCCTTTATCCGGATTTTTTCCAGTGATTATGAGACGCTGGAATATGGAGTTCGGGCGGTGCGGCTTTATTTCTTTGGATTTGTCTTTATGAGCCTACAGTTTATGGGGCAGTCTACGTTTGTGGGACTGGGGAAGGCAAAAAGAGCGGTGTTTTTTTCCATCTTGCGTAAGGTTGTGATCGTTGTTCCGCTGACGGTACTTCTTCCAATGCTTATGGGATTGGGAACGGACGGGGTGTTTATCGCGGAGCCGATTTCCAATCTGATCGGAGGGCTGGCATGCTTTCTTACCATGTACTTTACCGTGTATCGGAAATTATGATTTGATGTTATAGGGTTACTGGTCAGACCCGCACCACGCACTTGCTTCGTGCTGCGTACTCCCCTGTATCATTATGTAAAGGGATGGGGTGCCATCCCTTTTTCTATCAATAAGCGGCCGAAAATGGTATTTCACAAAAAAGGGCAAAGATTGTTGGAAATCGACCGCAAGTGGTAACGTCTGCGCAGGCCGGAAAAATCTTTAAGTGGTTCTGTGCATATAATAATATACTCCGCTCAATTTTTTTGGTGCATAGAATCCATCCCATAGCGGATAAATCCGCATGGTCTGTCTTTCGGTTTTGATGCACAGAGCCGCGTAAGGAATTCTGTGGCTTACGCCACACGCGGCTCGCGCAGCGAGCAGGAGTCCGGTAAACGGCCTCTTGCTCGATAGAGTATTCGAAACTGTTTATTCAAGGTATAGTACGGGATCTACGGGCTCGCCGTCTTTGGTCATGGCGAAGTAGAGGTTACTGCCTTCGGTGCTGTAATATTTGGTCGGTTCACTGATGTAGGCGAGCAGGTCTCCGGCTTCTACGACGTCACCTTCGGATACGGCGGGTTCCATGAGTTGTCCGTAGGTCAGTTTATAGCCATTTCCGATATTTAAGACCAGCGTGGTACCGGTTTCCTCATCGATGGTGATCGATTCGACGATTCCTTTGGCGGAAGCAAGTACCTGATTGCCGGTTTCACTGCTGATGACGAGGGCCGGATTGTATTTGTACTGGTTTAAAGTCGCGAAATAGACGCTTTTATCCATGCTGTAATCAATGGCGATGGTTCCGGCGGAAGGCCAGAGCAGGGACTGCTCGTCCGAGAAGCTGACACCGGCTTCCAGCAAGGTTTGTTCGGATATAATATTTGCGGAGGAAGCCTCTGTTAAGTCATCGGCGGCTTCCGAATCGACGTTATCATTTGTAATGGAATTTGAAGAGACCGTATCCGAGCTGTCGTCTGTGTCGGAGCCGGATAAATAATCATCGGAAGTGTATTCCGTTTGCGAGTTGGATGTATTTTCTTCGGTTGTAGTTCCGGATGCTTCCTCCAGCCCATCTGCCGTGTCGGTCAGGAGACTGTCAGAGGAATTCGTGGTGTCAGCCAGGGAGCTGTCGGTGGTGTCGGCCAGGATGCTGCCGCTGGTATCGGTGGCGTCAGCCAGGATGCTGCCGCTGGTATCGGCGGCGTCAGCCAGAACGCTGTCGGTATCGTCCGCTGCGTCTGTGGAGATACGGCTGTCGTCATCTGTGGAATTCAGATCTTCTTCCAGGTAAGCGACCTGGCCTGTGCCGGTCTCAGGCTGTGTATCGTCTCCCTTTCGGGAGCTGTTGACTGCGGCGATTCCGCCCAGGACAATCGCGCCGACCAGGCATAGACTCAGTGACCAGATCGTGCTGCGCTTTGTGATAAACTCTTTCCATGTCCGTCTATTCATTTTATTCACCTCATCCTTTTATTCCGCAAGGCCGATATAAGGATCTGCTGCCGGATGGCTGTCTGGCACGGTAATTTCCTTACACGGTCGTGGTGTGATAATAAAAGGATTGCCAGAATGAGACGGAATATGCAGTCATTTATTTATTTTTAAAGAATTTATTTTTCACGATGCGGGCAGGGTGTTTTACTTTATCTACGAACCCATTCGGTTTTTTCGTTTCTCTGGTCAATTTCTGATTTTTAACATACAGGTCATGTGTCACAGTGAGGAAAACGCGCATGGTATCGGCCAGCATTTTCTCATTTTCCTGCTGCCACATGGGTGTTTCTTTGATTTCATCGGAAAAAAGCGGAAGACCATCGCGCAGATAGGTCTCGGCAACCCGGTCGTTCCCGGCTTTGTAGTGCGCAAGAAGAGCAGCGCTCTCTTCGACGGATAAATGCTGAAAAGCGCGGTCGGTCTGCGTGCTTTCCGGGATGGCTTTCATGTAGGTGGACAGGTCGAGCTTTTCTTTGTTTGACAGAAATTCGCAGCGGTTGATGAGACGCTGTATTTCCAGGGCATTTCCGTTCAGGCTGGGGTTGACCGTATGTTTCGGCGGCTGAAACGGGAGACTGTAATCCATGCCGATGGCGTTCAGAAAATCTTTTGTGATCGAATGCTCTACCCAGGATGCGGGCTCGAATCGGCGCACGATAATATTCTCCGTACCAAACTTGTCGGAGAGCGTCTGGAGGGTTTTCTCGTAGTCTGCGTACAGCGGTTTGCGCACAGCCAGGTTTTCCAGATATTCCGGCAGGGTTTCATCGGATTTGGTGGCCTTTACCCTCTGATTCCAGAGAGAAGTCAGAAAGAGATCCTGTCGGCGCAGATAGACGACGATTTTGATGCAGTAATGATGTTCCGCTGCGTCTTTCGGCAGAAATTCCAGAAAACTCATGGGGTCATAGTAAATGGAATTCCAGAGCCGTTCTTCGGATAAAATGACATTGTCACAGGATTCAAATGCATGGTGAAGCGTGGCAAGTCCTTCCGCATAATGTTCTTTCCAGAGGGCATTTGTCCTGGGGGGAGCAGAGCTGGCGGAAGAGGCGTTTTCTGAAGAAGACTTCTCCAAAGAAGAGCTGATCACCATCAGAAAATGCCCATTGCGCTGTATGGGCACGCCGGAGTATGTGAAAGGCATGAGCGGGAAGCTGTAGCCGTGGCCGGATAAAAGTTTCCTGTTTTTTCGCAGAAACGCCTGAATGGACGAGGTGCCCGTCTTTGGTGTCCCGATATGTAAATAAAGCGTTTTCATAATAAACCTCCGGTGGATAATTATAGGGAACGACAAAATTCTTTTGCGTCCGGCGCAAAGTAAAACGACTTACGTCGTTTACTATAGTAATGATTACGGATTGCTCTGGCCGCGGGCCGTGACATAGTCAAAAAACAGTTCTCCCGCGGAGGAGAATGGCTTATTAGCCATGTACAGCATGTAAATTTCAAATGTGATCGCAGGCTCAAACGCGACCGCGTGAATCTTTTTGCCGCCGGTGTATTCTTCAAGACAGGTGCGCGGGAAAATCGCACTGGCGTAATTGTTCGCCGCCAGCTGGAACGCTGTCTGGGAATTATTGGTATACATCCGGACTTTTGGCGTAAATCCGGCATTTGTGCAGGCGTCAAACAGGAGATCCTGTAAAAATGCACGGTCCGGGAGAAGCAGCTGTTCGCTGGCGATCTCGGAAAGGCTAAGAACGGTCTTTTGCGCGAGGGGATTTTCTCCGGATGTGACCAGAACAACTTCCTCTTTTGCAAAAACCTGATGGGTAATATCTTTTGTGGCCCAGCCTTTGTCACTCGCGAAGATAAACTCGGCCTGCCGGTCCAAAAAGGTGGACTTCTGAGGCGGTCCTTCTAACTCGGCAAGCTGAAGGTTGATATCCGGATATTCCTGCTTGAATGCCAGAATCGTATCAAGGACGCCATAGCGGGAAGAAGTATTGGTAAAGGCGACGGATAAGGTATTGGTCGCTTTTGCCGCTTCTTTATTCATCCGGATCAGCGTCTCGTCATACTGTGAAAGAATCATGCTGGCGTTTTCCTGGAGAATGCGGCCCATCTCGGTCAGCGTAACCCTGCGCGTGGAGCGCTCAAAAAGAGGGTGCCCAAGCTCCGCCTCCATTTTCTGAATGTGTTTGGAAAGCGTGGAATTCGTGATATATAGCCGTTCACTGGCATCCTGAAAGCTGCAAGTCTCGCTTAAAACGATAAATTCCCTGAGAAACTCTATTTCCATAAGCATTTCCTCTCTGCCGCGGCGGAAGTCCCATGCCGGAAGTGCCGGACTTTCCCTTTGACGACAATAAAATCTACCGTTCCACAGAAATTATACCGTATAATTTCTGTTTGGTAAAGGCAGATATGCGAATAGATACTTTCTTATGCAACATTACAAAGCCAATCATAAATTTAATATGATTGTAACATGTTGAAAAACATTTGTCATTGAAAATTCATCAGAAAATTATTTCCGAAATGGACGGAATCAGACGCCATCCTTTACAAAATCTTAAAATTGTCGTATAATTCGCAGGTGATTTGTGCAGACAGGAGGATGATGGAAATTCATTTCCTGTAGGAAGGATGAAAAATTTGCAGGTTGTAGAAACATTTGGTCATTATATAGAAAAATGGAGTGAGACCAGCCCGGAACGGGCGCGGGGACTTCTGAAAACAGGATGGGAGGCACAGAACCTCAAGCTCCGGCTTACGCCGGAGAAAGAATTATCATCAGCGGATCAATATCTGGCGCGTCTAATGATGGATACCATGTTAAAGCCGCTGAAGGATCCGGATCACAGCATTCTGGTCAGCATATTTACGCCCTGTGAGCTGATGCAGGAGGTTGGTCTTTTTCCATATAATGTAGAAGGATTTTCCTGCTATCTGGCCGGCTCGAAGGCGGAGCGGGCTCTTTTGCAGACGGCAGAGGACGCCGGGATTTCGGAGACGCTGTGCAGCTATCATAAGACGTTTATCGGGGCCGCTAAGAGAGGGCTGCTTCCGAAGCCGCGCTGTATTGTCTATACCAGCCTGGCCTGTGACGCGAACCTGTTGACGTTCAAGGAATTGGCGGCGTTGTACGACGTGCCGAGTTTCGCGATTGATATTCCGTCGGAACGGAACGATGCGAATGTCGCCTATGTAACGGAACAGCTTCGTGAGCTGGGCGTTTTTCTTGAAAAAAATACCGGTAAAAAAATCGATGAGGCGAGTCTGCGTGAGCGTCTGGCGCGCAGCAGGCGGACACTGGAAAATTATGACCAGTTTCAGAAATGGCGCGTGGATAAATACATCCCCGAAGATCTGGTGTCGCCTATGTACTGTGGCATGACGAATAATATTCTGTTGGGGACAAAGGAAGAGGAACTGTATACCAAACGCCTGCTCAAAGGGCTCAATAAAGCGGAATCGGCAAAGGGAAAACGCATATACTGGATGCATACGATTCCATTCTGGTCTGAAGCAGTGAAAGAAGCCTTTTTGCTGAAGGAGAGCGCTCAGATCGTCGGCTGTGAGCTGGCGCAGGTCATTGACCTGGAGCATCACGCGGAGGATCCGTATGAGGATATGGCGATGCGGCTTGTGTACCATTCGCTGAATGGCAGCATTACGCGGCGGATTGATGCCGGAATCCGGCACGCAAAAGAGACAAAAGCAGACGGCGTCGTCTGGTTCAACCACTGGGGCTGCAAGCACACGCTGGGCGGCTCGCAGCTGGCAAAGAAACGCTTTGAAGCGGCGGGGCTTCCGACGCTGATTCTTGATGGGGACGGCTGTGACCGGAGCCATGGAGGCGAAGGGCAGACTGCTACGCGGCTGGGGGCGTTTTTGGAGATGCTTGGCTAGAGAGGTTAAATGGGCTTTTCCTCTCGCATGGTTAGCATCCCGCACAGGGTGCGGGATAAGTCTCGTAAGAGCGAGAGTACTGACCGGCTGTTGTAAATATAAGTGATGGAGCAGGGCGGGGCTGCCCCGACCGACGAGGAATAGACAGTGAATAAAACGTATTATGTATGCAAATACACGCCGCTGGAGCTTCTGGCGGCGTTTGGCGGAGAATGTGAGAACCTGAATCATATGCCGGAGGGCTTTGACTACGCAGATCAGATCGCGCACCCGAACATCTGCGGCTTTGGCAAATCGGTGCTGGAAGCGGTGCTTGCCGGAGATGTGAAAGAACTGGTGCTGGTCAATTGCTGTGATACCATTCGCAGCGTGTATGACCTGTTGGAAGACACGGGTCAGATGGATTTTTTATATATGGTAGATATGCTCCACTGCGGGAATGCCTGCAGCCGGGAGCGGGTGGCGGCACAGCTGAAGGACCTGGCTGAAAAATACGGCAAATACAAAGGACGCACCTTTGACTATGAAACCTTTCGAAAGGCATTTGCCCCGCGGGAGCGCACACAGACGCCGCACATTGCGGTGCTTGGCGCCCGGATGGGGGACGAGCTTTTTGCGATGACAGAAAAGAGTATGCCGCTGCCGGTCGTCAATGAGACCTGTGTACACAATCGGTCGGTGGCGTGGACATATGCCGGGGCAGGAGTTTCGGCGGAAGATAGCGATCTCGCGGCAGCGGATGGTTCTGCAGCACAGACGAATGCCTTTGCGGCGGCAGAAAATGAGGCTGTGGCGGTGCAAAAAGATCTGGCAGAGACGGGTGATTTGGAATCCGTGAGAAAGTTTCCGGCTAATTTTGACGCCCTGATGGACTGGTACGCGGGAGAACTGCTCGGACAGATTCCCTGTATGCGGATGATGGACGCCACCGGGCGCAAACAGCTCTATCAGGACCCTTCTCTGGCGGGAATTATTTACCATACAGTGAAGTTCTGCGATTTTTACAGCTTTGAATACGCGGATATCAAATCGCACACCGATGTGCCGCTTTTGAAAATTGAATCAGACTATACGGTACAGAGCAGCGGGCAGCTGCTGACGAGACTGGAAGCGTTTGCAGAGAGTCTGAGTTTGAATCCGGAGATCGCAAAGGTGATTCGCGGGGCGAGAGCCAGGGGGAGCGCATCGGCGGATGGCATGGACAGCGATTTTTCTACAGTGGGTAAAGACAGTGGGGAAGAAGCGCTGCGAGGAAATGGCTCTGAGGATGGATTAAACGGAAGGAGAACGCCGCATATGGGCAAGGGATATTTCGCCGGGATCGACAGCGGATCTACAAGTACCGACGTCGTGATTCTGGATAAGGATAAAAAAATCGTGGCAGGCATTATTCTGCCGACCGGCGCGGGTGCGGCGATCGGCGCGGAGCGCGCGCTGGAGCAGGCGCTCAAAGAAGCAGGACTGAAGCGGGAGGACATTGACGAGGTAGTCACGACCGGCTATGGGCGCACGGCAATCCAGATCGGCGACCGAAGCATCACGGAGATTACCTGCCATGCGAGAGGCGCGCATTTTCTGGAGCCGAAGGTACGCACAGTTGTTGATATCGGCGGGCAGGACAGCAAGGTCATCCGGCTGGATGAGGATGGTTCTGTGAAAAACTTTGTCATGAACGATAAGTGCGCGGCGGGTACTGGCCGTTTTCTGGAAATGATGGCCCGGACGATGGAGATGAGCCTGGATGAAATTGGCCGCGCGGGGCTTAGCTGGGATGAAGATATTACCATTTCCAGTATGTGTACGGTATTTGCGGAGTCGGAAGTCGTTTCCCTGATTGCGCAGAATAAAAAGCCGGACGACATTGTCCACGGCCTGAATAAGGCGGTCGCGTCGAAGACAGCGGCGCTGGTGAAACGCGTCGGCGGGGAGGAAGCTTACATGATGACCGGCGGTGTGGCGCAGAACCAGGGGCTTGTGAAGACGCTGGAAGAGCGTCTGGGCACAACGCTGATCATCAGCGACAAGGCGCAGCTGTGCGGGGCGCTCGGCGCGGCACTGTACGCGGCGGATATGGGGTGAAGAATGAAATGCCGTTCCGGTACGCAAGCTTTTACTGCAAATTATACTGGCGTGTGAGCTGGTTTTATAGTAAAATCAATCATAATTGTTTCAGTCGTAACTATAATTATTTGAATGCGGACGAAGAGAGGAGATTTATTATGGCAAAACGAGGCGGTTTTCAGGGCGGAATGCCGGGGAATATGAACAACCTGATGAAGCAGGCGCAGAAGATGCAGAAGCAGATGGAAGAGAGCCAGAAGGCTTTGGAGGAGAAGGAATTTACCGCGGCGGCAGGCGGCGGTGCGGTTGAGGTGACGATTTCCGGAAAAAGAGAAGTGACAAAGGTGAAGCTTTCGGAGGAGGTCGTAGACCCGGATGATATCGAGATGCTCGAAGACTTGATTGTGGCGGCAACAAATGAGGCGCTCCGCAAGGTAGACGAGGAATCCGCAGCTGTGATGTCGAAGTTTACGGGCGGTATGGGCGGCCTGGGAGGGTTCGGATTCTGATGGATTACTACGGAAAACGGATGTCGAAGCTGATCGAGCAGCTTTCCGCGCTGCCCGGGATCGGCAGCAAATCCGCGCAGCGGCTGGCGTTTCACATCATTCATATGCCCGAGGAGCGGGTAAAACAGCTCACGGACGCGATCACGGACGCGCGGGAGAATGTCCGCTACTGTAAGGAATGCTGTACGCTGACCGACCAGGAGATCTGTCCGATCTGCAGCAATCCGGCGCGGGACAAAAGGACCATCATGGTGGTCGAGACGACGCGAGATCTTGCCGCGTATGAAAAAACAGGAAAATACGAGGGCGTTTACCATGTACTGCACGGCGCGATTTCGCCAATGCTTGGGGTCGGGCCGGGCGACATTCGTCTGAAGGAGCTTATCAAGCGCCTCGAGGGGGATGTCAGCGAAGTGATCATCGCGACAAACTCCAGTCTCGAGGGTGAGACCACGGCCATGTACATCAGCAAGCTGATCAAGCCGACTGGCATCAAGGTCTCCCGCATCGCAAGCGGGGTTCCGGTTGGCGGGGATCTGGAGTACATAGACGAGATGACCCTGCTGCGCGCGCTGGAAGGGCGGGTGGAGCTTTAACCGCATACCGCCAGAATACATGCGCAGATTTCTTCCGCCATCGCCATGATCAGGGACAGGCGGGTGGTCTGCAGAGTGAGGTAAGGCTGACTGTTCTGTACGCCGGCGATTCCGGTAATGGAGATATCGCCTGCGGCGGGCAGATCCTTGCTGACGCCCATGCCGGGTTTCAGACTGCCCGGACGGATGAAGACGGAGCCCACTTTATATTCCGAGCCAAGAGAAGCATCCACAGCGATTACCGTGCTGCAGGGATGCTTTTTTTTGATTTGAGAGAGCGTTCTGTCCAGATTGCAGGCATGCACGGTATTATCCAGAGTTCCGTAAACAGGGAAGGAGCGACCGGCTGTTTTTTCCAGCAGGCTGCCGGTGAGCGGCCCGAGGCTGTCCCCAATCAGCCGGTCTGTGCCGATGCAGAGGATTACCGGCGCGGAAGGCAGGGATTGAGAGCCGGTATTTTTGTAACCGTTGACACTTTCGAGAAGCTGGTTCAGCAGCCGGGGACAGAGCGGCAGGGAAGAGGTGAAGGAGTCGGGCTGCATAACGTTTTTTTTCATACACGCGAGGACAGGCATTTTTGTTTCCTTTCTAAGACGTAGGATCTGTCGTGTCTATCCAAGTTTATCCATCTCTGGAAAAATTATTCATAGTGCATTTTTGTATAGGTAATTGAGTAGGAGACGGCTTTCCATCTTTTACTCGTCTGCGCGGTTGCTGCGTGCCGATAGCATGCGTTTTATGTCCCGATTTTCGAAGAAAATCGAGGACGCAGGCAATGACCGAAGCGTAGACAGCCGTCCGGCGACAGTCGGAAAATACCTCTCGCAGCTTTGTGCATAAAGAAACCGCCGCCGGAAGCCGGTTTGAAACCGGCCGCCGACGGCGGAGAGAAAAGGGAGTGGGAAGTTACTTATTTAATAGTACTGTATGATTCCGGATACAAAGTCCGCTGCGCTGTCCCAGTCCTGGTCATCGGCAAGTCCGCTGAGGGTACCGCTGATGACGATTTTGTCCGGTGATTCACCGGCGGAAGCCGTACTGGTGATCCCTTCACCGGTGAGGTAGACGATGGAAATAACCGGAGTCTCTACGACGCTGCCTTTTTCCTTGATACGGATATTGGAGAAAACAGCATTGACCGAGTCGCCGTTTATACGTGCGGAGCCTTCTACTCGAAGATAAATGGGCTGTCCGTTTTTGATGACCTTCGCAAGGGAGGCATTGGTTTCGGAGCCGACTTTTTCGTAGTTGACATAGAAGTCGCAGACGCCGCCTTCCGATACGGTCAGCATCAGATGATAGGTTTTATTGACCGATGAGAGACCGGTGCGGGAGTAATATTGGCCGCCGGTGCTTGTGGTGACGACGTTTTCAACCAGAAACGCGGCTTTGCCGGTATAAGGAGCCACCGCATGGTTGTCAAACTGGATGCCGTAGCTGATTGCACAGGTCGCTGTGGCGGCCACCAGTTTCGCGTGATATCCGGTGCCGCTGCCGGTCAGCTTCACGTCTGCCTCAATCGCGTAGAGCGCATCAACGGTGTCTACCGTAGCGCCGCTGAGTGTCTTGCAGGACTTTGTGGCTCCGGCACTTTTGTAAGAGCCTTTGCAGGCGATCACTTTATAAGTATAGCGTGTGTCAGGCGCCGCAGACGTATCCGTGTAGCTGGTCGTGGTACTTTTCACTTTTTTATAAAGCGAATAAGAGCCGCTGGTGCCGACTTTGCGGTAAATTTTATAGGTAGATGCTCCGGTCACGGCAGTCCAGGAGAGTGTGACGGAATTACAGGTGGAAGTGATTCCGGTGATGGTAGGAGTCGCCAGGCGGGTAATCGAAAGTCCGGTCTGATAGCCGCTGGTGCCATTGTCATTGTAAGCGCGGACCGTGTACTGGTAAGTCTTTCCATCCTTGGCTTTGGTGTCGGTGTAAGTCACGGCAGTTCCGTCTGAGACGACGGCAAGACGCTTATAGCTGCCGGATGAAGTCTTGCGCAGCACATAATATCCGGTCGCGCCGCTGACCTCTTTCCAGGTGATCTGAACGCCGTCAGTGACGTTTGCCACCTTTGACAGGGTCGGCTTTGCGGGCTTCGAGGCTGCCTCGGCGGTGCGGCTGTTTACAGGCAGCGCGACGAAAAGCAGCAGACAAAACAGAATTACTTTCCATATCTTTTTCAGTTTGCTCATATGTTTCCCTCCGGTGTTTTAAATACGATGCTTCATTCATGTTACCACATATTTTTTAATATCGCAATTTTTTTAACCATAAAATGCTAAATTCCGCATAAAGTATATGGTAAGGTATTGTAGACGCGATAGATGGATTTGAAAAAGGAGTGTGTGGATGATGGAAAATGAAAATCTGCTTCCAAAGAACATACGCCAGATTGGGGAGATACAGGGCAGACAGAAAATCTGTCTTGAAGATTATGTGATGACTTACATACGGAAGATGGAGAGCAGGGGGGGATGGAAATTATCTGGGAATCCTCTTGGGTGAGCGGAAGAGTACGGATCATGCGGATTACATCTTTGTGCGCGGGATTATGGAGGTGCCGGATTTTTCGCGGATGAAAGAAGAAACGACTGCGGAAAAGGAGACGCAAGAAGTATCGGTATCGGAACGGGAAGAAAAAAACCGTTTGGATTGGCGTATGGCGGGCGGGGGAAAAAGACACCGGATTTCAGAACAGGCGGAGCCGGAAAGCGAGGCAAAAGTGGAAATTCGGAAACGGGCGGAGCTGAAAAACGAAGCAAATGCGGAAATTCGGAAACGGGCGGAGCCGAAAAACGAAGCAAAAGTGGAAATTTGGAAACGGGCGGAGCTGAAAAACGAAGCAAAAGTGGAAATTCGGAAACAGGCAGAACCGGAAAACGAAGCAAAGGAAGATATTCGGAAGAAACTGCGCACGGCAGGCAGCAAGGAGGAGAAAAAAGAGCAGGAGCGTCCGGGACTGTGGCAGGCATTTCAGAAAAGATATGGGACGCAGGAAGAATTTTTGCCGGAGAATACAGAAGACATTGCGGCAGATGATTTGAAAGAAAACCTTAAAGACAATTTAAAGGAAAAAACAAAAGAAAATACGAAAGAAAACTGGGCTGGGGAATGGAAACGGGAGCAGGAGCAGCGTTTTCCGGGCTGGGAGATTCAGGGATGTTGTGTGATCGGGACGTATCCGTCCGGGCGGCTGGAAGAACTTTCTGCGCATTTTCCGGAGGCGGTGCGGATGCTTTATCACTTACAGGATCAGGAAGAACGGCTTTACTGGCAGGAAGGAGAGCAGTACGAGGGAGTCAAAGGGTATTTTGTTTTTTATGAACAAAATCAGAAAATGCAGGATTATTTGTCGGAACTGTTCGGCGGGGTGAGTGTAGAAAAGGAAGGCGGGACGGATGGCGCGATTGTCCGCTTCCGTGAGAAAGTAAAGAGCAAGGCGGAAGAGCAAAGCCAGAGCTTTTTGCGGCTGGCGAGCTCCTTCTTTGTGATCGGCGTTCTGATCGTCGGGGCGGTGGTTGTAAACCGGGTATCGGATTCGCGGGAGGCACAGGATGTTGGCGGGACAGAGCTGCTTTCCTCTGTCGCGGGGAGCCAGAGCGCAGACGTGGATGCCGGGGAATCGGATGATGCGCTGGATGCGGCCGGGGATTTGGCTGATGCATTAGAGGCAGCGGAAGATTCAGAGGAGGCTGTGTCCGGAGAATTGGACGGGACAGCGGATGAAGCGGTCGCAGTATCAGGGGAATTGGACGGAACGGCAGACGATGCAGCTGCTGTGTCCGGAGAACTGAACGGGGCGACGTCCGATGCGGTATCCGTTTCCGGAGAATCCGCACTGGCCGGATCGGACACTTTCTGGGCGGATGAGGAGGACGGCGCAGGGGAAACCAGTTCCGGTACAGGCACAACTGAAAGCGAAGAGAGTGCCGCGGTAAGTGTTTTGGATACGGCCGAAAGCCTGGACAGCGGTGCGGAATCTAGCGGTGCGGAATCTAGCGGTGCGGAATCTAGCGGTGCGGAATCCGGCAGTGCGGAATCTAGCGGTGCGGAATCCGGCGGTGCGGTATCCGCAGAGGAGGAATCCGCGGCTGAGGCGACAGAGACGGCGAGCCGTCAGGTACAGGCCGCCTATGTGATACGGGAGGGGGATACCCTTGCGGAGATCTGCGCCAGATACTATGGAAGTCTGGATCACATGGAAGCGCTCTGTGAAGCGAACGGAATCGAAGACGCGAATCTGATTCTGCCGGGGCAGAAGATCGTGCTGCCGTAAGGCTGGGCGATTTAAGGTTGCGTTTATTTTCACTTGATGCTATATTAAGGTAACAGTTTAGAACAGCTGAAGAAGGCGGCGCTGAACGTCCAGTGGACGTTCGCTTAGCGCCGACCGAAGCGCAGACCTGTGGTCTGCTGTTCTGAATAGTTATATAGATAGGGCTAATACAAGGATGAAAATGAATAATTATAAATGGAAAGAACGCTTTCAGAATATAAAGGAACGATTGAGTATTTTCCGGATTGCAGACGATGAAGACCTGGATGAACTGTCGGAGTTTTCCGAGCAGCCGGCTTATGAAGCGGGAGACAGGACGGGAGGCCGGCAGGGCGGAGGAAGTCTGCAGGAGGAGCTGGCGTTTGAGGATCTGCTTGCGCGCAATCGGAAGCGGCGCCTGATTACGCGCAGTGTGTTGGCGGCGCTTCTTGTGTGTGTGATCGCGGGATTCTATCTGTACAACCGGGAGCATACGTTTGACGATTATATTATTGCAAAATCCATTGAAAACTCTATGACATCGGGGACACAGTACGAGGCAGTAGGGAAATATCTGTACCGCTACAACTCGGACGGTGTCTCCTGCGTGACGAAAAAAAATGAGGTAAAGTGGAGCGTTACCTACAGCATGCAGGCGCCAATCGTGGACGTCTGCGGCACGACAATGGTGATTGCGGAGCAGCAGGGGACGCAGGTCTATGTGGTAAATGAAGACGGACTGCTCGGAAGCTTCACCTGTCTGCTGCCCATCCTGAAGGTGCGCGTCTCGAATCAGGGCGTGGTAGCGGTCGTTCTTCAGGATGATGATGTGACCTGGGTTCGTCTTTATGACGCCAGTGGCGAGAGTATCGCGAATGATAAGACGACGATTTCTGATTCCGGATATCCGCTGGATGTTGACCTTTCCCCGAACGGGGAAAAAATGGTGGTCTCCTATCTGGGAATTATCGAAGGCGTTATGACTTCTACCGTTGCGTTTTACGATTTCGGCTCAGAGGGAGACGCCTCGTCAGATTATATTGTGAGCAGCGAGACATTCTCCGGAAACATTGTGCCGCAGGTGTTTTTCATGGACAACACTACCGCGGTCGCGGTGGCGGACAACGGATTTGCTGTTTTCCGAGGCAGTACGCCGGAAAAATCGGCGGAGGTTTCGTTTGATGATGAGATCGTGAGTTGCTTTTATGATGAGGAAACGATTGGATTTCTCTTCGCGGATGCGACGGGGGAAAATGATTATCGGATGGAACTGTATAATTATCGCGGAAAACAAAAAGTATCCGTGGGTGTAGACGCGAGGTTTGATGAAATCAAGATGGAAAACGGGCAGATTCTGATGTACACAGCGTCGTCCTGCACCATCTATACGAAGAGCGGAAAGCTGCGCTTTACTTCCGCGTACGAAAAAGAAATCGTGGATATTTTCTATTTTTCGGAATATCGGCGCTATCTGGTTATCACGAACGACAGCTTCGACCGGATACGGATCTGCTGACCGATGCGCGGAATGCAAAAAAGCGAATAGGAGGGTTCGTGAAAATCTGACAGGAAGCCTGATGGAGCAGATTTTCCGACAGGTGAGGTTAAGGATCTGCGGCGCGGGATTTCCGGCAGGAGAAGATAAGGATCTGTGGCACGGGATTTTCCGCAGCGGAGTAGAAAGGTTCGGTTTGCATAATGAATATTTTGGAAATTATTGTGGTTGTTGTTACGATAGCCCTGATTCTTTCAGGTCTGCACGCAGGCTTTGTCAAAAAGCTTGCGTCCATGCTTTCTCTGGTGATTTCGATTGCGCTCGTGTCGGCCATTTTGCCGTATGTGACGGATTTTATTAAAAACAATACGCCGCTTTATGACTACATCGTCGAACAGTGTGAAAATGTGGCCGCCGAGCAGCTCTCCGGATTGTGGACAAGCTCCGGGACAGGCAGTTCCGGCAGCAGCTCCGGTTCCGTGACGGGCAGCCTGGGACGGGCAGGCGGGACATATGACTCCGAAAGCGGTATTTCAAAAATTGCATTGGTCAGCCTGGATGAAGCAAATTTGACAGACACAATGGTCAGAATCGGTTCTTTGAGTGCTTCCGATTTGGATGGAGAAGATTCTTCCATTTTGTCAGATTTGACTCGTGAGGAGGTCAAGGCGCTGATGGAGCAGTACGGCTACGGAGCGTACACTTCAATCGTGGATACTCTGACTGATGAGGAGTTTGAGCAATACAAAGAAGAATATCTGGAGCAGTATGCTTCGCAGCTGCAGTCAGAAAATAGTGGGAGTACAGGAAGTGTGGGAAGCATTGCAAGCGATGTGATCAGCTCCCTGGCGAGTTCGCTGACGCTGGATGAGGATACACAGAATGAGATCATCGACAGCCTTCCGATTCCGCAGGTGATCAAAAATATGCTGATCAAAAACAACAACGAAGAAGGCTATGCAAGCCTGGATGTCTCCACGTTTCAGGATTACGTCATTGAATATCTCGCCACGCTGATTCTGAATGTGGTCTCCTTCCTGGTGGCGGTGCTGCTGGTGCATATTGCTCTGCGGCTTCTGGTCATGCTGCTGGATATCCTCGCACATTTCCCAGTAGTCGGCTTCGTGAACCGCCTGGCGGGCGGTGCGCTCGGCATCCTGCAGGCGCTTTTTGCGCTGTGGCTTTTCTTTTTGATTTTGACGGTACTGCAGGCGACGGATGTGGGGGTGACGCTGCTTTCCATGGTAGAGGAAAGCGTGCTGCTTTCCTGGCTGTATGAGTCAAACCTGTTTTTGCGTATTGTGCTTATGGCGGCGGCCGTGTTTGCGTGAGGAAGAAATATTCAGATGTAAAAAGGCTTCCGCGGGTTGAAGCAGGAAGCCCATTGGCTTTAGACAATGGGTAGTTCACGGGCTGTAGTTTTGTTCTGCTCATGCGGGCGTGTTTTCGTAGTGCAGAGATATGAGATATAAGGATAATACGGAGGTACGATATGAAAAAACTAAATCTTGCTATTTTGGGAGCAGGCCGGATCGCGGTATCGATGGCGAATACGGTTTCGCAGATGGAAGAAGTCAATCTGTACGCGATCGCAGCGCGGGACGGCGCGCGGGCAAAGGCGTTTGCCGAGAAGTACGGTGCGGAAAAATCTTACGGCAGCTATGAAGAGATGCTGTGCGACGAGAAGGTCGATCTGGTGTACATCGCCACGCCGCATTCGCTGCACTGTGAACAGACGAAGCTGTGTGTCGCGCATGGAAAACCAGTGCTGTGTGAAAAAGCATTTGCCATGAATGCCCGTGAGACACGGGAAATGATTGATTATGCCCGTGAAAAGGGCGTTTTTCTCGCAGAAGCCATGTGGACACGCTATACACCGCAGGCACAGAAGCTGCGGGAACTGGCCTGTGGTATCGGGGCAGGAACGATCGGGAAAAGTGAGGCATCCGATAAGGGAAAAAGTCTTGAAAGCGGAAGCAGCCGTCCGCAGGGACGGATTGGTACGATTATCGGCTTGACCGCAAACCTTGGATATCAGGTGATGGACAAAGAGCGTCTGGTTCGGCCGGAGCTGGGCGGAGGTGCGCTGTTGGATCTGGGCGTTTATACAATGAACTTCGCGACCTGGATTCTGGGTGATGAGGTACAGAGCCTTACGACCTCTATGATTCCGCTTGACACTGCCCAACCAGTGCAGAATGTTTCGCGTGAGGCTGGGACTGTAGAGGAAATGCCCCCTCGCGAAGCTCGGCGGCAGGACGCCCAGCCTATGCAAAACGCTTCGCGTGAGGCTGGGACTGTAGAGGAAATGCCCCCTCGCGAAGCTCGGCGGCAG
>JAJPXU010000037.1:0-11655 GCA_021205305.1 Lachnospiraceae bacterium | reverse complement strand
TTCGCGTGAGGCTGGGACTGTAGAGGAAATGCCCCCTCGCGAAGCTCGGCGGCAGGACGCCCAGCCTATGCAAAACGCTTCGCGTAAGGCTGGGACTGTAGATAAGTCGGAATTTATCAATCTTGTCTATCCGGATGGCACGATTGCGGGACTGTTTAATACCATGGAAGCGGTCACCGACCGCCGCGGTATCATTTTCGGCACAGAAGGGCGCATCGAGGTCGAAAATGTCAATAATTTCGGGGAGATCCGCATTTACAACAATCGCTACGAGTTGGTAGAGATCATCCCCCAGCCGGAACAGATCAGTGGCTATGAATACGAAGTGCTTGCCTGCAAACGCGCATTGGAGCAGGGAAAGCTGGAGTGCGCGGAGATGCCGCATGCGCATACGCTGCGCGTGATGGAGCTGTTGGATGAGATACGGGGTGAGTGGGAGAAATAGGCGAACAAGATGCCGAATAGAAAGGAAAAACGATGCGTACACAGGCAGAATTGAGAAGACAGTTAAGGGAAATTGACCATAAAGGCTACAAAGCGTACAAGGTACTGGAGGGAGAATATGACTTCGGTACCTATCGGCTGGCGATCGACCATGTGCAGGGCGACCCGTTTGCGACGCCGTCGCGTGTGCGTATCATTTATAACAACCGTGGAAATATTGCTCCGCGATATTTTGAGAGCCGTCATCGCAAAACTGCGGTGGAAGATTATCTGCTGCGGCTGCTGCACCGGAATCTGAAAAGCGGCAGTGGGGATAATCACAGGGCGATTTCAATGGACGCTGATGGAAAAGGGCGAAGCTCGGCGGCAGATCGCCCTGCCCATGGAGAGACGCTTCGCGTGGGGCAGGGCTCTGGTAAAAGCGGCCTTGTGACGGCTTGCCGCACAGGCCAGGAAATTCTGGAACGCACCGCGATGCGCATTGCACCGGATGTGATTGAAGCACGGATCGAAGTCGGATTTCCGGCTTACGGACGCTCGATTGCAGCCGGAGAGCTGGAAAAGATTTTATTTGATTTTCTGCCGGAGGTGGCGGAGAAAACCTTTTCTGTGAAAAAAGCGCTTTCAGGGCAGATGCAGCGCGATCTTGACGCAGTCACCGCACTGGCGGATGATCAGCAGTACATTCGGGATGCGCTGGAAGGATTCGGGCTGGTGGCATTTGTGGCAGACGGCTCCATCCTTCCGCGGGAGAGCGGCGTTTCCCAGCGCCCATTAAAAAACGCGGTCGTTTTCCAAAGCCCGGAGAGCCTGGCGGTCACTTTGAAGCTGCCGCACCGCGGCGAGATGCGCGGCATGGGAATCCGCAAAGGAATCACCGTCATCGCGGGCGGCGGGTTCCACGGAAAATCTACCTTATTAAAAGCACTGGAACGCGGCGTGTATAACCACATCGCCGGAGATGGCAGAGAGCTTGTCATCACCGACCAGAGCGCATTTAAGCTGCGCGCAGAAGAAGGCCGCTGCATCCATGAGACCGACATTTCCATGTTTATCAGCAACCTGCCGACCCGCGCCGATACGACCCGTTTTTCCACGGAAAACGCAAGCGGCAGTACCTCACAGGCGGCGAATACCGTCGAAGCACTGGCTGCGGACAGCCGCGTCCTCCTAATCGATGAGGACACCTCCGCGACCAACTTCATGGTGCGCGACGAGCGCATGGCACAGCTCGTCTCCGATGCCAAAGAGCCGATTACACCGTTCATCCGTAAAATTCGTAGCCTCTACCGCGACCTGGGAGTGTCAACCATCCTCGTCGTAGGCAGCTCCGGCGATTATCTGGCCGTGGCAGACACCGTCCTGCAAATGGACTGCTACGTGACCAAAGACGTAACCGCCCGCGCCAAAGAACTGTGCGCAGGAATCTTGTTAGAAAGTGGGACAAATTTCCGTGAGACCTCCGTCCAGCGCACCGCATGGCTCAAAAAAGGCATCCGTGCAAAGCAGATCGAAAAAGCCCGCGTCCACGGCTGGGACACCTTAAGCCTCGACAAAACCGAAATCGACCTGCGTTATCTGGAGCAGATCGTCGATGAAAGCCAGACCGCAGCGCTTGCCTATCTGATGCAGTACATCCTCAGCCGTATGGCCAATGGCAAAAAGCCCGCAGCCGAGCTGGCCGCAGAAGCCGCCCACAAGATCGAAGCCGAAGGAATCCTTTCCGTCACTCCGAAAAACTACGGAGCCGGAGCGGCGGCCGCTGTTCGGAGACAGGAGATCCTGGCGTGTCTGGCGCGGTATCGGATGCTGTGAAAGGTGAAAGAAAAAAGGCAGATAAGGGAAGGTCAGAATACATGAAAAAAAATCGCAGCCGATAATTGACTGCGATTCCTTTTTCCGGCTAAATAAGCCCGAATTGAATTTTCAAATTCTTTAATTCCTGCTCTGCCCGTAAGGCACGCTGTTCGGCTATATCCGCTCTTTTCTTTTCGCGCTCTGTATTTACCTGCTCCTCCATTCGACCTTCTATTCGGCCTTCCTCTTTACTGTCTTCCATCCATTCTCTGAGAGCCTGACACATATTTATATTCCTCCCTTCCTGTGAATCAGCAGTGTAAATCGGTTTTATACAAGCCAACTCTTTTGAATGTGTTAGTTCTGCAATTGCGTCTACCACAGTGCTGGATACATTGGAAAATGCCTTTTCGTTCTGCGATATAAAATCTTTTAGTTGTTTTTTATTGCGCGCATATTTTACGAAACCGAAAACCACCTTGAGTTCATCACCATAGGAGTTTAATTCGGCGTCATTGATACGCTGCACATCCAGCAGGTGCATCTGGTAATCTGACGCATATTGTGTCCAGGGACTTTCCATAAACATATCGGACAGCCGTAAGGGGCCTTGCCACGGTTCGGTTCCCCAATAGACTACAAGTGTGATGCAGGGAATGAGTTTGTCTTCCTTATAGAAACGTCCCAGAAATTCTGATGAGTTCGGTTTGGAAGATAAAGGAACTTCCGAAGCATCTTCTGCCGATTCTTTCATAGCCTTGTCATTTCGATCAGTGATGATGCGGATTTGCCGCGCGTAATTGATGTAGTCCATTTCCAAAGCACGAAATGGCATCTGAAAGCATTCTCTGTCCTGGTTCTCGATCCCTAAGATTGCCAATGTCTGGTCGTTTCCCAGATATTTTGTAATGTCACGGTAACGAGTCAGGGTAGTGTGGCTAAATTCTGTCACTTGTAAGAACGCGGTTTCTTTAATATCACTGTTTTCAGAGAGCTTCAAGGCAGAGACTGGATTCAACGCAAATACCGTGTGATTGAAAACTTCGGCAAAGTTTTCATTGCTTTGAAAGATAAGAGAAGTAGCCGAATCCTTTTTCTTTCCCTGACCACCGATTTTTCCCTTGAGAGAAATCTCCTTGTTTTTACTTTTTTTCATGTATTGAAATGCCTTAATTCTTCATCCCAGTTCGGATAAGCCGAAAAAAGCAAACATAAGCTTAAAAACACATCAGAAATCCACATAAACACTAAATATGCATAAAAGAATAACATGAAATTAACAAAATATCAATAGCAATTTTGAAAACATTTACTGTTTATTCTGTTTGTATTGACATAGATAGTATAACTTTAAGGATTTAATTTGTCAATTCTAATTTTGCAGATCCTGGGTCATATTTTTGCGCTTCATCATTCGCTCAATCTTATCCACGTTTTTATTTTGGTTATCCACATTACGAAATCTGTTAAGCCAGAGCAATGTGGATTGTCAGGGAGAAATCTCAGGTTTGTCTGCGGGAAAATCCGCTCGGTGAACGGCTTCGGGCCTGGTGGAAAACTCTGTTTCGTTTCATTACATTACTTAAAACGTTAATATTTACGAAAATTGTTAAGTTTGTACAAAGACAAGGGCAGTAAACGAAAAAATTTTTGAAAAAATTGTGAAATCTGTATTGCAAAAATCGCGAAAAAGGGATATGATGAAAACAAACTAGCCGAAAAGTCGCCGCACACAATGCAAGGCAGTCAGCAATTTGAAAAGCAAACTATTTTCAAAGCGGAGCGGTCTTTGCGTTGGCTGACGGCAGATTACCCTGTACACACATACAGAGATAGTTCGAAGTGGGGCAGGGTTCAAGAAAGGGGAAAAAGGTATGCGTAGAGGCAAAAAAACAACTCGGGGGGGGCGGTTTTTAGCTATAGTTTTGGCTATGGCTATGGTATTTCAGCAGGCTGAGATAACCACGTTGGCGGAGGCACTGTCGGCCGACGACGCCACAGAAATCATTACGGAGACGACCGATGCAGAGTCGAACGAAGGCACGGCCGCAGGTACGGAAGAAATAGGCGCGGCCGGGCAGTCGAATGGCGCTGACGAAAGTACAGACCCGGATGCACAGGACGCATCCGCAGATGAGACGCTTCCGGACGAAGAGGAAGAAGCGGGCGCAGCGGAGGACGCTGAAACAGAGTCCGAGACCGCTCAGACAGAAGACGCCGCGGAGACAGACTCCGAGGCAGCAGAAGATGAGAGCGAAGACGTGTCTGAGGACGAAACCGAGGATGCGACCGAAGCCGAATCCGAGACGGATGACGCAGACGCGGCGGAGGACGAAACAGCCGAGTCCGTGACAGAAGCAGCGGAAGATGAGACAGAATCAGAAACAGAATCTGAAACGGAAACAGAGGCTTATAAGACTTATTTTACCTATTCGGATAGCCAGGTAATTGTTACAGCAATAGCATCAGAAAGTGCAAACCTTCCGGCAGACGCAGAGCTTCGGGCGGATTATATTGCTCCGAATAGTGCTGTGTATAAGGCGGCTGTAAGCAAGATCGAGAGTCAGTTGGGGGATGTGCTTGGTCTAGATAATGTAGAGGCAGCGTATGTTATTTACGATGTCTATTTTGTGAGCGCTGGCGAACGTGTGGAACCGGAAAATGGCACGGTGAGTGTGCAGATGATGTTCCAACAGTCAGTAGATCTTGGACTGAGCGGAGAAATTACTAGCAGTGAGGTAATTCATATTAAGGAAAGTGGCGAGGCAGAACTTGTAACAGATTACGTTGGAGTGTCTCAGGATGGTACGTTAAAATCCATGGGCTTCACACAGGAGAGTTTTTCACTGAATATTACTTTTTTAGGAAGCAGCAGCATAACTTACAGTAGCAGCTTAAATGATTTTGTGACCTCTGCAACAATTTCTCCTGCAAACTATGATGGCGGAAATATTATTTTGCAGCCAGGAGAGTCCTATACGATAAGCCTCAGTTTTTCAGAGGATAACTCTATACAGTTAGATAATAGTGCAGAATCTTTTGTTTATACTTTTCCTAATGGATTTTCTATTTCTGAGGGTACTACCGGCGGAGATATAATAGTCACCGGAAAAGACTCAAATGGAAATACGGTTACTGTGAATGGTACTTATACAGTATCGGGAAATCAGATTATCATAACTATAGATAAAACACAGGATTCCTGGTCGAAGATGCAGGAGGCATCGGATGTATCGTTTTCGGTTAACGTGACGGCAAAAGCAAGTGCATCAAGCGGGGAGGCTACGATTGAATGGGGGCATTCTATTACTACGCCGGTCGTATATGAAGATTCCGCTACGATTTCCATTTCTAAAACTGGTACGTACAATAAAACAACGGGAACAATGGATTATACTGTAACCATTACGTCTAAAGGGACCAGCAAAAATGTAGAAGTTACGGATTCTATAACAGGAACATTACTGACTTATGATGCGACCTCTTTTAGCTCGAGTATATCGACAGGAACCTGCCAAACGAATGGGAACGGATTTACCTATACAATCCCAAGTATGTCTGATGGAGAGACGGTTACGATTAAGTATTCTGCAACAATAGATTATACAAAACTGACAGATGCCCAGAAGGCGGGAACGAGCACGGTCTTTACAGTAGATCAGACAAAGAATACTTTAAGTGCTGAAGGAGATAACACAAACACTCCGAGTGATGTTACGCATTCTTTTGAAAATACAACTATCTACGATCTTACTCCTTCAAAGAGTGGAGAATTAAAAGGAAGCGTCTCATCCGATGGAAAACAGACAATAGAGTGGACGATCACAGTGAACAGTGATTGTATTATTCCTGTTGGTGGTTCAACTGTTACGGATACTCTTGTAAGTAATCCTAACGTGCCGGTGAGCTATAGTGGTACAGGAATTACTGTGACAAAATATACTAAGAATAGTGATGGAACTTATACACAGGTAAGTTCTGAAACTATTGCCTGGGGATCATCGGAACTAACAAAAACGAATACCAGCTGGACTTATACGATTCCGGCAACAGACACAACAGCGTATAAATATGTTATTACCTATACGACAGTGGCAGATGTGTCTACAACGATACAGGATGAAACCGTAGAGAATAAAGTTAGTTTTAAGGATAAAGAAACTACAGGTTCACAAACTTTACCGGCAAATAATGATTACAGTGTATCAAAAACGCATACTGGCGCTGTAACAACAGATTTGGTTACTTTTAATGTGGAAGTGACAATTCCTGAGTGCGGTATCAGTAATTCTCTTGTGATTGAGGATGATATTCCATCAAACTGGGTGAGCAGCGTATGGTATTATGACAGTTATATTGATGGATCGCTTACGATCACATTAAAAAATAATGATACAAATGAAACAAAGACCCTTACCAAAGGCACAGATTATGAAGTAACGTATACACCGTCTACCGGGGCAGGTCACTCTTATGATAAGGTTGTAATTACATTTAAAAATGTAACTACTCTTTTCCCACAGACAACAAATGGGATGACTCTTACATTGACCTATAAAATTAATCCAAGTGATACCTGGCCGTACGGAGAAACACATACAAATACTGTATATGTATGGGCGGATAATGTTGAAAAGAGTGATACGGATACGTTCCAGGTTACAAAGGCTGAGGTGGAAAAAGTGCTGGATTCTACAGGCACTACAACTACCACAGAAAATGGTTCGACAGTTACATTGCCGACTTATCGCTTTATCATCTATGTTGGTGGCGTGAGTGGTAACTTTACAGTCACAGATACATTTGATACGGCATTGTTTGAATATTTTGAGACTACTGATCAATGGAAGACAGTTCAGGTAGGCGCTGGAACGAATCAGAATGATGCAAAAAATGGCGCGAATGGCAGCTCAAATGGTGGAACCGTAACCGCATCGGTTGATTCGCAGACAGGAACACTGACTTTTAGCGTGATACCGGCAATGAATGGGAGTTCCTATTATAGTTGGTACTGTATCACCTATAATTTGAAAGTGAAAGACGCGGCTGCCCTGGCGATGATCAAAGCGGCAGCAGCTGCTGCGGGCGGCACGGTAACATATACAAATACTGCCAGTTGGAATGGATCTTCGGATGAGGCTACGTATACTTATACACTTTCACCGATTTCGAAAACACAGTCGACGGATGCAGTTGATGTAGATAATGGATTTAAGGCAAGCTTCACGATAACAATTAATGAAGACTGCCTGGCTTTAAATGGCGGATCGAATTATACTCTGACGGATACGTTAACGGCTACGAATGCGGACAGTTCAAGTACAGCTAAGCTACAGCTCGTTGTAAGCAGTGTTACGGCAGTTGTTTATGATTCGAGCGGTAATGTAGTAAATATTTCATGCCCATTCAGTTATGCAGATGATCTGCAATCATTTACAATGACAATTCCGGATGGGTATAAGGTGGTAGTCACGTATGACGCAAAGGTAGTTGGCAGTGGCTCTATCAGCTATTCAAATACGGCTGCGATCAGTGGATATCAATCGGTTTCAACAGAAACAAAGACTGTTTCTATCAGTTCTTCCGCGCAGGGCTCATTTTCTGACAGATCTATTACTGTTGTAAAGAAAGACTCGGATACTCACGAGGCACTTTCGGCTACATTTGATTTGTATGTACTGAATAATGGAACCTATGAGCGCGTACAAAAATATGTCAATCATATGAGCGCCAGTGATAGAACAACAAGTGGTGATTATAAGAAAGAAAATGTTTCTATAAAAACCGATGTGAATGGAACATGTGTGTTGACGGGTTCTCTGGAATATGATGGATGGCAATTAGCAATAGGCTCAACCTATAAACTGGTGGAAACATCTGCTCCGAATGGATATTCTTCCGGCAGCGAATATATATTTACAATCGTAAATGCGGTGACAGGAACGACAGATGGTAATGGCGCGACTCAGCTGGCATATGGCGATGAATATTTGATTTATAATACAAAAAATACAACCGATACGGGTTCTCTTAGTATCACGAAAACTGTGAATGGCACGATTACGGATGATAAGACATCTTACAAAGTAACGGTTACGGCTAATGCTGGCAATAGCAATACGGACCTGAGTAGCATATATGTTAAATACAGCAACGGGATTGCGTTAAGCAGTACAGCGGGTGGTTTGGACACGAGCAACAGTGCAACCGGAATTATTTCATTCAATATCGCCGACAAGGATACAGTGGTTTTGAGTGCTCTGCCATATGGCAGCTATACCGTAACAGAAGAAAGCACAAGCGGTCAGCACTTTGTGACAACTTACAAGGTGGGTTCTGGCTCTGCTGTAACGGGCAGCAGTACTACGATTACGCTTGACAGCCAAACGACCGCTCAGACAGTGGCTTTTGCCAATACTTACACGAGCCTTACCGTCACAAAGAAAGTGACAGTGAATGGTGCTGAAGATAAATTAACAGCAGCCAAAAACTTTAAGGTAGCACTGTTTACGGATGCATCTGGGGTGAGCACCAGCAAGGTGTCGGGTTCTGAGCAGACAATAACAGTGCTGGCCGGAAGCGGGTCAGCAAGTTATACGTATTATGGTTTGGCGCTTGATACTACTTATTATGTATTTGAACTGAATGACGCTGGAAACGCGATAACATCCGGTAATACAACAACAGACGGTTATACGGTATCCTATACATATGGAACGAATGGAACAGATACGTCGGTTGCACTTAACGGCAGCAACCTGACCGGCCAGACGACAGTGACGAACGCCACAACTACAAATGCTACAGGCACGCTAAATGTGACTAAGAATGTAGTTGGCGCCGTGACGGATAGCAGCTCGTATTATACAGTAACGGTAGAGGCGGCTTCTGATAATACAAATAAAAACCTGAGCAGTGTTAAGGTTACAGTAGGTACCGCAGCCGGGAGTGAGCTGACAGGCAATAACCTGACTATGACGGATAGTACATCTGGTATAATTACTTTTCGAATTACCGACAGCCAGACAATTGTCCTGAGCGGGCTTCCGTATGGTAAATATATCGTTACGGAAACTGGCGCTTACACATCGACCGGAGCAGATGCGACATCAGGCGGCAGTGATCAGCGCTTTGTAACGACTTACACGGTGGGAAGTGCAACCGAAAGCACGGCAGATAAGGCGGATGCAGCCATCAATAGCGCTACAGCCGTAGATGTGACAATCTACAATACGTATACGAGCCTGACGGTCAATAAGGAAGTGAAGCAAAACGGTACGATTGATACGACCGCAAAGGAGTCCTTTACGGTGGCGCTTTACAAAGACAAAGGAACCACAATGATTGCTGGTACGGTGAAGACGATCTCATTGACGGCAGGTACAGGTAAGGGCAGTGTGACTTACTATGGCCTTGAGCCGGGTACGTATTATGTATACGAGGTATGTGAGGATGACACCACGCCAGGAAGCTATGTCCCTGTAGGTACGGGATTTGCATATTCTGTATCGGGAAGTGGCGATGCTGTTGTAATCGGTACAACTTCGGGAGCAACTCTGACACCAAGCGTTACGATCACAAATGACCTTCTCACTGGCAGCCTGCAGGTAAAGAAAGTGGTAGCCGGAGACACAAATCAGACCAATACGAATGGTTATGTAGTGACGGTGACAGCGTCAAATACTAGTGCGGAACTGAGTAAGGTGACAGCAACATCCGATAAGAATGGAGATATTACAGGTAGTATTGATGTTACGAATAACAAGATCACGTTTACCGTAAAATCGGATGAAACAGTGACCTTCTCCAATCTGCCGTTGGATACTTACACAGTGAAAGAAACATCGACTGGCAGCGTGGAGACGACCTATGAAGTAGATGGAACGACCGGTGCGGAAGTTACTATTGATAATAGTAACTACGATAACACGAATACAACACCGCAGCTTGTCACAATCACCAACATTTACACCGCTCTGGAAGTGAGCAAAACGGTAAGTGGTGCAACTGCCACATCGGGTGGTTATGAGGTAACCGTGACATCCTCTACCGGTGAGAATTTAAGCAATGTAGTTGTTAATGGTACGACGGTAGATTCCAGTGTGCTTTCAGGTGACAAACAAACCATTACCTTGAAAGTAGAGAATGGCGAGACCGTGAAGCTGACCAACCTTCCGATTGGGACGTATACGGTGACGGAGACAACAGAGAATAAGTCGGATCAGACGGGGTATACGTTGAAAACAACTTATACAGTGGACGGAACAAAGGTCGATGAGAACAAGACTGCGGAGGCTGCTCTCACAAAAGACAATGGTTACACTGGAGCAGTTGTCATTGCAAACAATTATACGGCTGAGACAACCGAAATTACCGTGACTAAGAAATGGGAAGATGCTGATAATCAGGATGGTATTCGTCCGGAATTTGTGAAAATTACTCTTTATCAGACGGCGAATGGAAAAACAACAGAATATGATATAGTTACACTGAGTGAGGAGAAGAACTGGACGGCTACATGGAGCAGTCTTCCGGTAAAGGATTCCAGTGGAAATGCAATCACGTATTCTGTAGATGAGACGGATGTTCCAAGCGGATATACGAAGAATGTAAGTGATGGAACAGCGACAGCAAATGGTGCCAGCTATATCATCACGAATACTTATACTCCGGAAACAACTGAAGTTCAGGTGACGAAAGTTTGGTCTGATAATAACAATCAGGACGGAATCCGTGCTGACAGTGTAACCGTAAAACTGTTTGCAAATGGTGCAGATACTGGTAAAACAGTGAAATTGGATGAGAATAACAACTGGACGGCAAACTTTACTGATCTTGCGAAATACGAGAGTGGTAATGAGATTGCATATACCGTTGTAGAAGTATCTGTGCCAAATGGCTATTATACTTCGGCGGCTACCGGTTCCGCAGCGGATGGTTACACCATCACTAATACTCATACCCCGGAGACAATCACGATCACTGGTTCGAAGACCTGGGTTGACGACACCGCTTCGACTCGTCCGGAGAGCATTACGATTCACCTGTATGCTGACGGCAAGGAAGTGGACAGCAAAACGGTGGCAGCTGATAATAACTGGAACTGGACGTTTAGTGGACTTGACAAGTATTCGAATGGCGTGGAAATCAAATATACCATCACCGAGGATGCTGTCGCAGGTTATACTACAAAAATTAATGGTTACAACGTAACGAATACCTATGTCCCAGTGGAAGAAGAATCGGAATCCGAGAGCGAGTCTGAGATCGAAACTGAAACAGAAACCGAACTCCAGACGGAGTCTGAAACCACTGTCGAGACGGAGACGGAATCTGAAACAGAAACAGAAACAAAAACCGAAACCTATTCCGTCAAGATCAGCAAGGTTGACGCCACCACGGAGGAGGAGCTTC
>JAJPXU010000112.1 GCA_021205305.1 Lachnospiraceae bacterium | reverse complement strand
TAGGACTTTCACCTACTTGTATTTCAAGCGCCGAACTGGCGCACCCTTTCTGATTGAATTCTATTATCGCAGACACATTTGCCTCCTGAAACAGTTACACGAAAAAAATCGGCCGGATACTTCTCACGAATCTCTTTTTCATCCACAATATACCGCGCAAGGTGCTCTTCCATCAACTCCTTTGCCAGAGCTTCGTCCCGCCGGTTGACCGCCGCACAGATCTGCTTATGGTCGTTCACAATCTTTATTTCTCTGACGGAGTGCAGCGCCATCTCGCGGATCCGGTCAAAATGGAGCGCGTAGCTGCTCAGCATATTCCAGGTATAAAGCTTTCCCGCAATCCGGAACAGCTCGCGATGGAACTCATCATCCAGCCGCATCATCTTTCTCGCGTCTGATATGTGAAATTCCTGGAGCATGATATTCTCCTGCAGGATGCGGATGTCGTCATCGGTTGCTCTCTGGCAGGCGAGCTGCACTGCTACCCCTTCCAGGATATTGCGGGTAAACTGCGTCTCCTTCGCCAGTTCATAATTGATCCGGCTGATCTGGCTGCCCCGCTGCGGATAAATATCCACTATCTGTGCTTTTGCCAGATCCTGGAGAGCCTCACGCACCGGGGTGCGGGAGAGTCCCAGCTCTTCTGCCAGATCTTTCTCACTGACCATGCTTCCCGGTTCCAGATCCAGGTGAATAATATTCTCTTTTAACTCTCTGAGCGCGTAATCACGCCCGTTCTCCCCCGCCTGACGCGCTTCTATATACATAATGCCTCCTCGAAGTTGCCACAATACCCGAATATCATTACTGCTCACACCTGTCATGCCAGAACATCATAAATCCGGCAGGGTGTAACTGATAACCATATATATCAGGCATACGGCAGACGTGGGTTATATGCCTTACAGCATTTTCTAAGCTCTCCTTGCATTCGGATCCAGGTCGAATCCGAAATAACGCACCGCATTGCCATAAGAAATCCCGCGTACAATCTGTTCCAGCGCCACCTCATCGTTCGGATACTCGCCGTTTTCTACCCATTTTCCAAGCAGATCGCAGAGGATACGGCGGAAGTATTCATGTCTGGTGTAAGACAGGAAGCTTCTGGAATCCGTCAGCATACCGAGGAAGTTGCCCAGCAGCCCCAGGTTCGCCAGAGAGATCATCTGATCCGTCATGCCCTGCTTATGATCGTTGAACCACCATGCACTGCCCTGCTGAATCTTGCCGATCGCCTCTGTCCCCTGGAAGCAGCCAAGGATCGTGCCGATCGCCGCATTGTCATTTGGATTCAGGCTGTAAAGGATGGTCTTCGGAAGCTTGTCCTCAACCACCAGCGCATTCAGGAAATCCGCCAGCTCAGAAGACGGCGCGTAGTTATTGATGCAGTCCACGCCCGTATCCGGTCCAAGGGATTTATAGATCAGCTGATTGTTGTCGCGCTTCGCGCCGTAATGCAGCTGCATCGCCCAGTTAAATTCATGATAAAGCTTGCCCATCTCCAGCATAAAGGCGGTCTTAAACTGAATCTCTTCCGCGCGGGTAATGCTCTCTCCATTCAGCCGCTTCGTGAAAATCGCGTTCACTGTCTCTGCCGATGCCGGTGCATACATCACATACTCCAGACCATGATCCGAAACGCAGCAGCCTCTCGCGGCGAAATACTCCATACGAACCTTCAGTGCCTTTATCAGCTCTTCAAACGTCCCAATCTCTACCGCGCTCACCTTTGCGAGCTTCGCGATGTAGTCCGCGTAATCCGGCTTTTCCAGATTCATCGCCTTGTCCGGACGCCATGCCGGAAGCACCTGCACCTCAAAGGTCTCATCCTTCGCGATCATATCATGCCATTCCAGCGTATCCACCGGATCGTCCGTCGTACAGATCAGGGTCACACCCGAGCGGCGGATGATGTTGCGGACACTCATATCATCCTGATGCAGCGCCTCGTTGCAGAGATTCCAGACCTCCTCCGCAGTCCGGCCATTCAGAGCGCCATAATATCCAAAATACCGCTGCAGCTCCAGGTGACTCCAATGATACAGCGGATTGCCGATGGCTTTCTCCAGCGTCTCCGCCCATTTCTGGAATTTCTCGCGGTCGGTTGCATCGCCGGTGATATACTTTTCTTCAATGCCGTTTGAACGCATCTGTCTCCATTTGTAATGGTCGCCGCCCAGCCATACCTGCGTGATGTTATCAAACTTGCGATCCTCCGCAATCTCACGCGGGTTAATATGGCAGTGGTAATCCAGAACCGGCGTTGTCTCTGCGTACTCATGAAACAGCTTCTTCGCAGTTTCCGTTGACAGCAGAAAATCCTTATCCATAAATGCTTTCATGCTTTCTTCCACTCCTTTGCTTAAAAAGTGTCCTTATCATACCCCACCAGAGTCAAAAATGCAATGTTAAATCAAGCAATTTTATAATTCCGTCACAAAATCTTCACGCATCGGCGCGAAGACATCCAAAAGCACTCCTTTTTCCAGGCAGACACATCCATGCTCAATGCCATTCTTCTTCAGCAGACTGTCGCCCGCCCTTACGATACGTTTTTCTCCGTTGATTTCAAATTCAAACGCACCGCTGATAATATAAGTAATCTGGGTATGCGGATGATGATGCAGCGCCCCTACCGCGCCCACTTCGAAGTGATTTTCCACAATCATCACCTCGTCCGTATAAGCAAGGATTCTCCTCACTACACCCGGACTGGTTTCTTCGGCATCGATCTGCGCGTATTCATTCCAGATTCTGTCTTTTACTGGTTTCATTTTCTGAATTCTCCTTGATTGTAATAGTGAGCCGTCTAGCGTTTCTTTTTTTGAGGATTTTTCCCTTCAGAAGCGTAGACATGGCTCTTCACGTAATCATAAAATTCTTCTTTTTCTTTACCGAGTACCCGATCCGTCAGCATATAGCCGTGTCCGCCTCCGGTAAACAGGATAATCATATTCCCTTCCCTTTTCGCACCTTTTACCTTGTTCCACGGGATCAGCTCATGCTTTCCTTCCAGCGTTACATAAACGCCCGGCTCTCCAAACGCCAGCTCCGTGTTCTGCGGCGTTGCCTTGGCCTGCGACCTCGCCTGTATCCAGACCGCAAGCGGATGAAAAACCGGAATCAGCAGAACAAAAGCCACGAGAAACACCCGCACATTCACATTCACTTCTCCCCAAAACCGTATCAGCAGCGCAACCGCCGCCCCAAACAGAACGAGATTGCATACGCCAATCATGGAATGATAGGTGTGATACATTGATAAAAGCCAATAGTCCAACGCACGGACTTCACATTTGTAACGGTAAGTCATGTACTCGCTTCCTTATAATAATAGATTAATGTCCCGCCATCCAGAAAGAAATACTGCTCGGAACTGGTCGGGTGAGCCGCGCCGTACGTTCCGTACAGCAGGCCACAGGCCGCCTGCTTCGCAGGCTATATGCCGCTACGCGTCCTATACCTGTGGCTGAATGGGTCTACGCTTCGCTTCGGTCGGCGCTAAACGGACGTCCACTGGACGTCCAGCGCCGTTCCGCCCATCCCGAAAGAGTCCACCAGCCCATCGCGGATAAATCCGCATGGGCTTCCGGCCTCTTTCGCTGCTGTTCGGAACTGGTGTATCACATGAACAGATTCGGCAGGAGCATGCTGACCTGCGGGATGAAGGTTACCATCAGCAGGACGATAATCATGCATACATAGAACGGCAGGGTTGCCTTTACGACTTTTTCCATCTTTACTTTGCCGACTGCGGAGCCGATGAAGAGCACGGAGCCTACCGGCGGGGTCAGAAGGCCGATGCCGCAGTTCAGGACGATCATGATACCGAACTGGATGGAGCCGATGCCGATGGACTGTGCGATCGGTAAGAGGATCGGGGTCGCGATCAGGATAATCGGAGCCATATCCATGATGCATCCGAGGAACAGCAGGATCAGGTCGAGCAGCAGCGCGATGATGATCGGGTTGTCTGTCAGACCGATCACTGCGTTTGCTACTAAGGTCGGCACCTGCAGCAGGGTCAGACAGTATCCGAATACACTGGAGGTCGCGATCAGGATCAGGACGATCGACAGTGTATCAATGCAATTTTCCAGTTCCTTCCATACACCCTTCCAGGTCAGGCCGCGGTAAACGTAAACACTGACTATCAGGCTGTAGATAACCGCGATGGCGGCAGATTCGGTAGCGGTAAACCATCCGAGAACAACACCTACTACTACGATTACGATCGCCAGAAGCGCCCAGACCGAAATGAAGAACTGCTTTACCAGACGTTTCAGGCTGAACGGAGAACCCTTCGGGTAATTTCTTCTCTTGGAAATAATATAGGAACCAACCATCAGAGAAACCGCCAGCAGCGCGCCCGGAAGATAACCGGCCAGGAACAGGCTGCCTACGGAAACACCGCCCGCTGACATCGCGTAAATAACCATGTTGTGGCTCGGCGGAACCAGAAGACCCTCACAGGAGGATGTAATCGTAACTGCAACAGAGAAATCGTCGTCATAGCCCTGATCGACCATCATCGGGATCAGAATACTTCCCAGAGAAGCGGTATCCGCAGCTGCACTGCCGGAGATGCCGCCGAAGAAGTAAGACGCCACGATGTTTACCATTGCCATGCCGCCCGTCATCCATCCTACGATGGTGTCGGCCAGCGCTATCAGTTTTTCTGAAATACCTCCGGAGCCCATCAGGCAGCCCATCGTAATAAAGAATGGCACGGCCATCAGGCTGAAAGAGTTAATACCCTTGACCATCTGTTGGCAGAGTGTGGTAAACGGAAGCCCCTGATACCACAGGCAGAGAAGGGATGCGATCGCCACTGCGTACGCAATCGGGAAACGCAGGATGATCATTACAAGAAAGCTAATCAGCAAAATCATAATTGCTACTGTCTGTGTACTCATGCTTTTTTCTCCTCCTCTCCGAATCCGCAAAGCGCTTTCACATGATTGTAAATCACTTCCAGTTCAAAAACAATCATGGCGATACCAGCCACCGGCACCGGGAAATACAGCCAGAAGCGGGACAGCCACGGCATACTGACATAAGTACCCTTCGAACCGATCGTCATCGCGTATTTCATGCCGACCGTCAGCATAATAAAGCCCAGGATCAGCACAGCGATATCCGACAGGAAATCCAGCACATGCACAGCAGCCTTCGGCAGATAATTATCCAGTGCAGTCATGCGGATGTGCGCACCGCGGCGAATCGCCAGCGCGGCAGAAAGCACCGCCATATACGCCATAAAGGTCAGCACAACCTCTTCTGTCCAGGACGGATCCGGAATGAATGAAATATATCGTCCCGCCACACTCATACTGGTGATGAGGATATCGCCAACCAGTAATATCTTACAGATAAATAAAACAACCTTGTAGGTAATATCAAATACAGGTTTGATTTTGTCCACTTTCTGAAAGAAAGCCTCCATAATACTCCCTCCTTTTATTATGTATACAAAAGGGCGCGCCGGCTGGCTTTCCAGCCGCGCCCGCGCGCCCTTCATAAATTCATTCGTGTAACAAGGTAATGCCTCTCCGCCGGAAAGACGCTATTCCGTTACCGTTTCAAACGCATTATTCAGCCTCATCCGCAAAGTCAAGAAGCTGCTGATACAGATCCTCCTGACCCTCGATGTTCTCCGCTACCAGGTCAGCAACCGCTTCCTGCCACGGAGTCAGATCGTCAACCTCAACCACATTCACGCCTTCCTCGATGAGTTCTGCAAGAACCTCATCCTCAGCGGACTGGGAGATCTCACGGCAGTAATTCGATGCATACTCACCAGCCTCGGTAATGATCGCCTGCTGCTCTTCGGTCAGAGAATTCCACGCATCGTCTGTCATAACCACCTGAACTGCGCCAAGAGTATGTCCGTCAAGAATCAGGTTCGGCGCTACCTCCGGGAATGCGTTCGACTGATAGTTCGCAATCGGCTGCTCCGCTGCGTCAACAACGCCCGTCTGCAGTGCGGAATACAGTTCTGTGAAGGAAACGACTGTCGGGGAAGCACCAAGGCTCTCTACCAGACCATTCATGATCGCATCGTTTGACACACGAATCTTCATGCCAGTCAGATCTTCAATACCGGAAACCTCATCAACTGTGAAGAAATGGCGGAAACCTTCCTCACCATAGAACAGACCGCGGATACCTGTACCATTCTCTACCGGCTCAAGCAGGAATTCCTGTGCAAGATCGGATGTAGCGAACGCCCAGAAATGCTCTCTGCTCTCGAATGTATACGGCAGGGACAGAAGCATGGACTTCTCTCCGCCATAGCTGGTCAGTGCGAACGCGGAGATACGGGAAATATCAATCGTGCCGCCGCCGCCAAGCATCGTATCCAGAACATCTTCCTCAGCGCCAAGCACGCCGCTGAACATGATATTGATCTGCATCGAACCGCCAGACAGCTCTGCTACCTTGTCAGCAAACGCCTGATCCATCTGTCCTACAATCGTGTCAGCCGGGTTTACTTCCGCCATCGTAAGCGTTACATCCGCTGCGGATGCCGCCAATGGAGCAATTGCAGAACCTGCTATCGCCGTAACCATTCCCGCCGCGGAGCCCTTCAGAAAATCTCTTCTTGTAATTTTTTTCATTATCGTTTCCTCCTTAATATAACGTTCCGGGGCCTTCCCCAAGATGCATTCATTTTACCACTGGTATACTAGCTTATCAATTGTCACTATTTCACAGTATTTTCACAATTTTTTTATGCAAAAATCCCAGAATGTTTATTATTCTTTCACCATTTTTCGGAACGTTAAATAATTCCCGTGAAAAAAACAATGTGAAAAAATAGACAAATTTGAGCAGAAAATCTCTTTTGCAGAAATAAAAGTTGCGCATTCCAAAACCATGTGATATATTCAGGATATACAAAATCTCAGACAGAAAACATTCTTTCCGTATCAATATTTTTGCTGGATTTTGAAAGAAAACGCAGCTATTCCGAACAGCAGACCGCAGGTTGCCCTTTCGAAGCTGTTCTGAATGATTGCTGCAAAGGAGGGATTTCTATGCAGATGACATTTCGCTGGTATGGCGAAGGAAACGACAGCATCACACCGGAAATGATCAAACAGATCCCCGGCGTGACCGGTCTTGTCTGGGCGCTGCACAACAAACAGCCCGGCGAAGTCTGGGAAGTAGACGAGATCGAAGAAGCACGTAAACAGATCGAAGGGCGCGGCTTCAACATGGACGTCGTGGAAAGTGTCAACGTTCACGACGATATCAAGATCGGTCTTCCGACCAGAGATCAGTATATTGAGAATTACAAGCAGACCCTGCGGAACCTGGCGCAGTTCGGTGTGAAGGTCGTGACGTACAACTTCATGCCGATCTTTGACTGGACCCGCACCGACCTCTTCCACCCGATGCCGGACGGCTCCACTGCGCTGTTCTATGAGAAATCACGCATCCAGGACGACTATCGGGCGATGGCGGATTACATCCTTGAGAACCTGCACGGCATGACATTCCCGGGCTGGGAGCCGGAGCGCATGGCCAAGCTGGACGAGCTGTTTGAGGCTTACAAGCCGGTCACCAAAGAAAAGCTCTGGGACAACCTCAAATACTTCCTGGAAGCCCTTATGCCGACCTGCCACGAGACTGGCATCAAGATGGCGATTCATCCGGACGATCCGCCGTGGGACATCTTTGGTCTGCCGCGTCTGCTGGTAGATAAGGAATCCATCGGCCGCTTCCTCTCCATGGTAGACGATCCATACAACGATCTCTGCCTGTGCTCCGGATCACTGGGCGCGAATCCGGACAACGATATCCCGGATATCATCCGCACCTACTGTGACCGCATCGCGTTCGCGCATGTGCGCAATGTAAAGCACTTCCCGAACGGCGATTTCACAGAAGCATCCCACCGCGACTGCGACGGCGACGTCCGCATTCTGGACATCATGAAAGCGTATCATGACTGCGGTTTCGACGGCTACATGCGTCCGGATCACGGCCGCCACATCTGGGGCGAGCAGTGCCGTCCGGGTTACGGCCTCTACGACCGTGCGCTCGGCATCATGTACCTGTTAGGCTGCTGGGATATGCTGGAGAAAACAGACGGACCAGTTGCCGCTAAATAGAGAAATTATTTATCCAAAAGCGGCGTTTGAATAACTTCTTAATTATATATGTAGAAATTGCGTATATAGAATGGAGCAAGAGGCGTTTGTCTCCTGCTCCATTTCATTTCCCGCGTTCTTTCGGTATTTCACTACGTAAAACTCTCCTTGATATAGCAAAAAAAGCCCGATTGAACAGCCGTTAGTGAGATGTTCGCCATTCACTCACGGGGTATGACCCCAATATGAATACGGCGAAGTCAGGTAAAATGTAAATGATGAAGTAGTTACAAAGTACGGAAATCGTGGTACAATAGGAACCAGGTAACAGAACGGCACTTCCAATTCAATGAGATACGCAAAAACGAAGCAGGGAGGGACCATGGGTAAAATATTCAATACGGAAGCGGATTGCAAGCCGGAACTTCATTATATGGTCGACATTTCCGACCGTCTTCGCTCAATCGAAGATATGATAGATCACGGCAAGTACTTTACCATAAATCGAGGACGGCAGTATGGCAAAACAACCACACTCCGGGTATTGGCAAATCATCTCCGGGATAAGTATCTGGTTGTAAGCCTTGATTTTCAGGATCTTGATTCTTCTGATTTTTCCAGTGTAGAGTATTTCGCGGAAGCGTTTGCGGATCTATTTTATAATAAGGTGAAAAAATCGAATGATCTGCCGCAGGATTTACTCAATAAGTTGAAGGACTTTGCGGGCGGGCAGATTCCACGCGCAAACCTGCGGAAGCTTTTTTCACTGTTCAAAAAATGTTGTGAAAAGGCTAAGCATCCGATCGTTCTGCTGATTGATGAGGTGGATACCGCGTCAAACAATCAGGTTTTTCTGGACTTTCTGGCGAAGCTGAGGGCCGGTTACATTAACCGGGATTCTGAAGCAACCTTTCAATCCGTAATTCTTGCAGGGGTATATGATATAAAAAACCTGAAACGCAAATTTGTAAATGAAGGGGAACATTCGGAAAATTCTCCCTGGAATATTTCGGCTGCCTTTGATGTAGATATGGATTTCTCTCCGGAGCAGATTGCTGGGATGCTTCGTGCGTATGAAACAGACCATCGCACGGGGATGGATATCCATCGCATTTCACAACTGATTTATGAGTATACCTCCGGCTATCCTGTCCTTGTATCCGGCATTTGCAAAAGAATTGATGAAGAGCTTATTGGAACCAGGGCTTTTCCAAACGCTGCGTCCGCATGGACGTATGAGGGCGTGACTGAGGCGGTTGGTATCCTTCTGAAATCTTCATCACCGCTGTTCGAGAGCATGATCCGGCAGATTACACAAACGCCGGAGCTTGGAGAAATGCTTAAAAGTACCCTGTTCGAAGGGGAAAGCGTAGCATTTAACCCAGATAATACCATACTTTCACTTGCTTCCATGTTCGGATACGTGAAGTCTGAAAATGGACAGGTAAAAGTAAGCAACCGGATTTTCGAGACAAGGCTGTATAATTATTTTCTTTCACTAGTATAACGTTCGATATTTAACTCGACTTTTTCAGCGGGAGCGTATCCACTA
>JAJPXU010000139.1 GCA_021205305.1 Lachnospiraceae bacterium | reverse complement strand
CCGGCCTCCGGCCAGGTGAGAAACTCTACGAAGAAAAATTGATGGCAGAAGAAGGTATCAAAAAGACCGACAACGAACCATGATTCTCTACGAGAATCAGGACAAGTTATGGATGGAGGCAATACCGAAGAGCAAAAAGAAGCAAGCTATCATATGCTGCTGATCGGTATGGCACAGGGGCGTTCCGGCTGGCTCGTAAAGTCAAATAGGGAGGCCGGAAAAGAACGAGCGGATATCATAATTATCAACCGTTCGAAAAACGCAGGAATTATAATTGAGGTAAAACATACCAACGACGAAAAAGAACTTCAGACCAAAGCGGAAGAAGCCTGCCAGCAGATTAAAGACATGAACTACAGAGATTATTTTCTTGGATTCCAGATTAATAAGGTAGAGGAGTACGGGATCGCATTCTGTGGGAAAATATGTAAGGTTTTGAAAAATTAGTTGGTGGAAAAAAGAATTAAGCCCAGAAAAATAAGAGTCAGGGGTGACTCTTATTTTTCTGGGCTGAAATCATGGAGATGAACTACGAACCAATATTCTGACAGCCCAAGAATATTTGACAATAACTGAGAAATGCTAAGGAGATAAAATCAGTTAAATAGTTCTGAATGACTGCCAAGACGATAAAGAAGCAAAACCAGCGTATTGACTTCTTTACGATAGACCAATAGCCAGTCTGGTTCTACGTGACATTCCCGATAGGAAATATAGTTACCAGTTAAAGCGTGGTCCCGATATTGGGGATCAAGAGGAATGTCACTGGCAATCTGATCAATAATTTCGAACAGTTTATCTAGATTTTTGTTTTGTCTCTTAGCCAATTTGAGATCTTTCTTAAATTGGGTGGTAAATTTGATCTCATACTTCATACTTCAAGAGCCTCCCTTAACTCTCGGATGCTGGAGTATCCTTTTGTAGAAGGGTCTGCAAGTATTGCCTCTCCTTCACGGAAAGCGGCAAGAGTGGCTTCATTTGGAGTATCCGCCCTGACATCAAATGGTAACCCATTTGTGCGAAGCGATTGTCTCAGGAAGATGTTGATTGCCGTGGACATATTCATACCAAGACTTTCAAAGAGACTTTCGCACTTTGCTTTGATGTCCTCATCAGTACGGATATTGATGTTAGTCATAGCCATGATATATTATTACCTCCTAAATTTTATTTACATTGTAGCACACGGTGCGCATGATTGCAATAGGCAAGGAAAACGTATGAAAGGAAAATATTATGATTATTGGATTGGAATTTTTGAGCAGTATCTATGAAAAGGTAATTGGATTCCAGATTAATAAGGTAGAGGAATACGGGATCGCATTCTGCGGAAAAAGTGTAAGGTTTGGAAAAATGAGACGAACTTTGCCGCAATTTGACGAAGGGCTATTTTCTATTCAACATATGGGGTGTTATTTTGGAAAATTTGAAGATTGAAGATCTTGAAATGAAGGAAAAGCAAATCAAAACGGTAATCACAAAGGAAGAACATGACAAGACAGCTCCCGATGGGATGCCTGTTTATGATATTAACGAACCGTGGGTACAGCAATACATTAAGGAGTTCGGCACAGAGCCGAGCTTTTTTTGAAAACATCGTTGAAAGGTGAAAGAAAGCAGGATGAGAACTACCGATGCAGAGTTAGATAAAGAGAATGTTAGGGAAAAAAGAGAGGTAAGTCTGATGGCAAATCCGTCAGCCATATTCTTACTAAGGCACAGCAGAAGTATCTTCCTTTGAAACGTGCGATTGATGTGGTGCTCTCCGGCGGATGCGATTGTGGTTCTGTTTCCTGTACTTGGAATTATTTCGTTGGCTGTCAAGATAGATTCTCCGGGACCAGTGTTGTTCAAGCAGAAGCGAGTAGGAAAAATAAAGAACTATTCGAAATCTGGAAATTTCGTTCTATGCGCACAGACACTCCAAAGGATATGCCGACTCATATGCTAAACAATCCAGATGCATTTATAACAAGAACAGGGAAATTTCTACGGAAAACATCTCTCGATGAGCTACCGCAGATTTTTAATATTTTCAGAGGACAGATGAGCATCATTGGTTCGCGTCCTGCACTCTGGAATCAGAATGATCTGGTGGAAGAGCGCGACAAGTATGGTGCGAATGATGTGATTCCTGGCCTTACCGGCTGGGCGCAGATCAATGGTCGGGATGAACTGGAGATTCCGGTTAAGGCGAAATTCGACGGTGAGTATAGAAAAGGATGCCGCAACGCCTCTTGTGAGAAGGAAAAGAAAAGGACGCCGCGAGTCTATCAGGAAGAAGACTTGCGGCGTCAGGAAGAATTAAAGGGTTACTACCAGTCGATTTTTTCCCTTTTCATAAGTATAGACGGTATTTTTCAGGAATGCCTTTGCCAGGGAGATCGATAGCGCTTCTCCTTCTTCGATTGGGTTGTATCGCAGGCCATCCCACTCAAAGCGCATTTCCAGCGTATCGGTTTCTTCTGAGTATTCGACGGAGACCTGCAGGAGATATTCCTGTGGCTGGTTCGGAATGATGTTTGTCGCACAGATTTCCTCGAACGCGTGGCAGAGAGCGTCCTGTCGGCGCAGGGTGATCCGGTGCTTTTCGCTGAATTGCTGCAAAGCTTCGGTCATGGCGATAAAATCGTAATCCGGTCCTGAGATGGCAAAAGACAGAACTTTCAGACGTTTTACAAACGCGCGGGTACGGTCTTTCTGCGGGTGCTCGAAAATGTCTTCCGGTGTGCCATCTTCATAGATGACGCCCTGATCCATATAGAAAATACGTGTGGATACGTCGCGGGCAAATCTCATCTCATGTGTAACAATCAGCATGGTCATGCCTTCCGCGGCCAGCTGTTTGATTACATTTTGCACTTCTCCGACCATCGTTGGATCCAGGGCGCTGGTGGGCTCGTCAAAGAGAATGATTTGCGGGTTCATGGCGAGTGTGCGCGCGATGGCAACACGCTGTTTCTGCCCGCCGGAAAGTTCATCCGGATAATTGAGCGCTTTTTCTGCGAGACCGACCGTTTTCAGGAGCCGGATGGCATTTTCATACGCTTCCTGCTTCGGCTGGTGGTTCAAAAGCGTTGGCGCCAGCATGATGTTTTCTACGACGGTCAAATGTTCGAACAGATTGAAAGACTGGAAAACCATGCCCATCTGGCGGCGAATCGCGGTGAGATCGGCTTTTTTTTCGCAGACATTCTGACCAAACACGGTGATAGTGCCCTCTGTTGGTGTTTCCAGACGGTTCAGACAGCGCAGAAGGGTTGATTTGCCTGTTCCGGACGGACCGATGATCGTGATGACTTCGCCGTGCCGGATCGAAGTATTGACGTCTTTCAGCGGCGTTACGTTTGGGTATACTTTTTTTAGATGTTCGATGCGGATCAATTCTTCGGCAGCATCTCTTGTCGTGTTTTTCCGTGCGGACGGTTTTGTCTGGTTGTTGTTTTCGGTCACGCCTTTTGGCAGCTGCCGCGGCCCATGATGCGGATTGTGGAAATGCCCCCTCGTTCCTCTCGGCGGCAGATCGCGCCGCATTTTAAAAACGCTCCGCGTTTGGGCGGCGCTAAGATGCAGCTCGATTCGCCCGATCGCGAACGTGATTGCTGTGGAGATCAGGAAATAAATCACCGCAGTTGCGATCAGTGGGAAAAAGGCTTCATAGGTGCGGCTGCGGATGATATCGCCCGCTTTCGTCAGATCCTGTATGGAGATGTAGCCAACGATGGATGTGAGCTGGAGCATTGCAACGAATTCTTCCTTATAGAGCGGCAGAACGTGGAGAACCGCCTGCGGGAAAACGATGTGGAGAAATGTCCCGGCTTTCCGGAAACCAAGCGCTGCCGACGCTACAACTTGACAATATCTAACAGATACAATTAACATAAACAAAAAACGGGATACTGCGACTGAGAAAATCAGGGAACATGCGAGAATGGCAATCGGGATTGCTCCGAGCGGGGAGGAGGCGAACACGACAAAATAGATGAACATCAAAACAACCAGGCTGGGAATTCCTTTCATCAACCGGCAGAATGCGTTCGCCGGCACGGAAATGAGTTTTTGTTTGCAGCGGGTCAGCAGACACAGCCCGAAGCCGAGGATAGTGCCGAAAATTCCGGAGAAAAACGCGATCTCCAGAGTCACAAGCAATCCGTTCAGAATCAGTTTCCACCGATTCTCACGGATAAAGGTTTTTTCAAAACTGGATGAAAGGCTGCTGAAAAAATTTTCGCTGCCTGCCGCTGTGGCTGCGGCTGTATCCGCAACCGCCATGACGGTCTCTACTGTCATATAGGGGTCGGAAAAATTGATCGCTTCCTTTCGCTCATCTGTGATGAACAGGTTGGACATGATGTAGTCTACTTTGCCGGAAGCGCAGGCTGAGATGATACCGCCCCAGTCATATACTTCAACAACAAGCTCTGCGTTGGCCCAGAGGGCAAAGCGCTGCATCAGTTCAATATCGAATCCGATCAGGGTTTCTCCCTCATAAAAAGAGTAGGGCTCCGCCAGGCCGGTCGTACCGATGGTGATGGTAAAATCCGGATTTTCCGCTTCTGCGATTTCCGGCATGGTGTAATCATGGTCAGCGTTCCAGCGATTATCCATTTCAGCCAGTGTTCCATTCTCTTGCATTTCCGCAATAAATGCATTGACCAGCTCCTGCGCGTTGTCCAGCGTTGTCACGGGGCTGATGCCGATCGCTACTTCGCCCGCTTCTCCCACAATGCCGTCTGAATGTAGTGTGAGTCCTTCCACGTCTGCATTGGCTACACTTTCAAAAGTGCTTTTATTGATTGCATAAGCGCTCGCCTTTCCGGAGGAGACAGCAAGCAGACCGTCAGAGGCACTGCTTACATAAATATAGGCCGCGTCCGGATAAGCAGCGCGGGCGGCTTCTTCTGTGCTAGTGCCTACTTCCACCGCGATGACTGCAGAGGAAGAATTCAGATCGCAGTCCGGCCCGGAGGCGATGCTTTCTGTATCAGATGCCTGAGCGTAACAGGGAGAAAAAAGGGCGCATAACAGCATACATATCAGCAGGAAAATCTTAAGTCCTGCGTTTTGGATTTCAGGTATCACTTTCAATGTTTTACTCATTGTTTCCCCCCATTTTGTTATTTTTTCCTGGCTTTAGATCTATTATAAATTTCTCCGGTCAGTGTAACCAGTGAAATGCCCATCCGTTTTGTTTTATGACCTTTTTGGATGGTTTTGTACTCTTTATAATATACTATAAAAAAAACTCGAAATATATATACTAATAATATATAAGCCATTTTTAGTGAAAAAATCTTTTATAACACAAGGTTGTTTGGACAAAAATAGAACCGGCCACTATGCGGACCGGTTCAGATAAGGAATAGATCAGATAGTATTGTTGTGGAATTTTTATTCCCGCGAAGCAAATCCCGCGCGGTAGAACCAGACGGACAGCAGCGTTCCAATCGTCCATCCGACCGGCCACGCGCACCAGATTCCGGTCGCCCCGAGGCTGGTCTTTGAGAGAAGGATGGCGAGGGAGACCCGGAGGATCAGGTCTGTAAAGGTGGAAATCATGAAGCGCGTCATCATGCTGGCGCCTTTCAGTATTCCGTCTGCGACGAGCTTTACGGAGACGATAAAATAGAATGGCGAGAGAATCCGCAGGTAGGTCATCCCGGTTTGCAGCGCAGTTTCTGTCGGTTCATCCAGAAACAGGTACAGCAGGTATTTGCCGAATACAAAATACAGGAGGGCCAGGGGGATGCTGATCAGCCAGACCATCTTTACGCCTGCCCGGAAGCCATCTTTCACGCGTGGGCGTTTTCCGGCGCCGATGTTCTGCGCGGTATAGTTGGAGATGCCGTTTCCCAGCGTGGTAAAGGAGGTAATGACCAGGTTGTTCAGCTTTACGGCGGCTGAATATCCGGCCATTACGCCGGTGCCAAAGCTGTTGATGACACTCTGGATCATGATATTTCCGACTGAGATGAAGCTCTGCTGCAGAATGCTGGGCACCGCAATGACGGTGATCCGTTTCAGAAGACGCACGGAAAAGAGCGGCGCTTTTTCCGCTCCGGGAATGCTTTTCATGCGTTTGGCGACGACAAGAACCGCCAGTACGCAGCTGATGCCCTGACAGAGAAAAGTCGCCCAGGCGACTCCGGCGACGCCCATCTGGAAGACGGTGACAAAAAAGATATCTACGGCAATATTAGAGGTCGAGGATGCCGCCAGAAAAATGAACGGAGTCTTCGAATCGCCGAGCGCGGAAAAAATACCGGTTGAAATATTATAAAAGAAGACAAACGGCAGCCCCCAGATATAAATATTCAGATAAAGCCTGGAATCCGCAAGCACTTCGTCCGGCGTCTGAATCAGGCGGAGCAGGGTGCCGCAGCCCGCGAGTCCGATGATCATTAAAAGAATGCAGAGAACTGCGCTGGCAATCCAGGCGGTAGACACCGCGGTTTTCATATTTTTATAATCATGCGCCCCGAACAGCTGCGAGACAATGACCGAACAGCCCATGTTGCAGCCGAAAGCAAAGGCAATGAAAATCAGCGTGACTTCATAGCTGTTTCCAACCGCAGCCAATGCGTTTTCACCGATGAATTTTCCGGCTACGAGGCTGTCGGCGATGTTGTAAAGCTGCTGAAAAATAATGCTGCCAAACAGAGGCAGACAGAATTGCCAGAGAACTTTTCCAGGGTCTCCTACTGTGAGATCCCGGTTTCGATTATTTCCCGGATTTTTATTCATAAAACAATGCTCCCTTCTTGAAAATCACACCGTTCCCCATTATAATCAGCTCAGAATTATATTTCAAATATATAAAGAAAATAATAATTATTCCAAAATGACATAATTGGAGAGTACAGAGATGGATATTTCCTATGACTATTACAAGGCTTTTTATTATGTAGCGAAATACGGGAACATTTCGAAAGCTGCTGACGTTATGGAGAAAGGACAGCCGAATGTGACAAAGGTCATCAATAAGCTTGAAGAACAGCTCGGCTGTAAGCTGTTTGTGCGTTCCCCGAGGGGGACCAGGCTGACGCCGGAAGGGGAAAAGCTGTATGCGCATGTGGAGGTGGCCGTAGAGCATCTTCAGGCGGGGGAACGGGAGATTGCTTCAGACCGGAGCCTGCACAGCGGCACGGTAGCCATCGCGGCCAGCGAAATTGCGCTGCGCTGCCATATGCTTCCAGTGCTGGAGCAGTACCGTCTTTTATATCCGAATGTGCGGATTCGGCTGGCCAATTTTACGATTTATCAGGCAATCGAAGCCGTAAAAAACAGCCTTGCGGATTTTGCTGTCGTGACCGCACCGGCACCGGACGCCGTCCCGAAGTCGTTGAAAATGCGGGAGATTTCCCATATTCAGGAAATATTTGTCTGCGGAGAAACCTTTCGTTTCCTGCGGCAAAAGACAATTACCTATGCGGAGCTGATGGAGCTTCCGCTGATCTGTCTGAACGCACAGACCTATACCTATCAGTTTCTGACTCGTTTTTTTGAAGCGCAGGGAGTGACACTCAGACCGGATATTGAGGTTACCACAGCGGACCAGATTCTGCCGCTGGTGAAAAGCAACCTCGGGATCGGCATTGTGCCGGAAGCATTTGTGGAGGAGCCTTCCGGCATCTATCGGCTCACCATGGAAAAGCCGCTTCCGCAGCGGGCGATTTGCCTCATTAAGCGCATCGACAGCCCGCTCAGTGTCGCCGCGAGAGAACTGGAGCGGATGTTGATTGGATGAAAAAAGCCTCACTCATTTTCAAGTATAAGTGAGACGAATTGTGGAGTGAAATGTGTAAAATGAAGTTGAGAAAAGTGAAATGCCAGATTATAATAAGACTATGATTTGGTTCGAAAAGGAAGGTCAGTTATGTTAAAAATATGGTATTACGGCGGCGTGCAGTATATGAAAGACGCGCCATCCTATTTTGATCATGTATATGAGGACGAATGGATTACAGATCCTTTCGTAAGGGAAATGATTCAAGATGTAGATCAATCGACGGTCATCAGCGCACATGTGATCGAGAGTCCTGTGCTGGGCGCGATTACTCCAAAAGAGATTTCCGGAGGTGTAAAGGTACTGATTCTGATGTTAAAAGATGATTCTTTTGTTTACAATATGTCGAATTGTGGAAATAATTGCGCGAAGTGGATATTAAAAATAGCTGAGCAGAAAGATCTTACTGTCTATCTGCAGCACATTCTCCGTTTCGAAGGGGAATTCAAAATAATGATCATGAATACCGGAAAAATCGTGCATAACCGGAAAGAGTATGTGCGCGGTTTGCTGGAAGCGGAGAGATTGCAGGAGGAGTTGCAGGATGAAGGGTGAATACCTATTTCAGGTAAGAAGTAAGCGGATACGTTTTTCTTTCCGGATTCGTCGTAATATTACGGTCATCAAGGGAGACAGCGCAACAGGAAAAACCACGCTGCTGACTATGATGTATGAGTACCTTCGCAGCGGACGTGAATCTGGTTACTCTGTAAATACGGAGGCAGATTATTATGTTTAGCGTCGGGATGAAGTCGGAAGAGATTGGACGGAAGTTCTGTTCCCGATGAGCAATAAAATTATTTTTATAGAAGAAAACAACAATTTTATTTTTTCAAAGGAGTTTGCAGAATTCGTAAAGAGATCGGGAAACTATTTTGTTTTTGTGAACCGGGCTCCGCTGAGGATGCTTCCTTACAGCATTCATGAGGTTTATGAAATTGCCATAGATGGACAGCATGCTGATTTGAAGGAATCCTGGCATACATTTCGCGAATTATATAGTAACTTTCCAATGCCTGAGTATAATCGTACGGAAAACGTACTTACCGAAGACAGTAATTCCGGATTTGAATTTTTCAGCAGTGTTTTTTGGAAGAGTATGGTAACAAGCGCAGGCGGAAATTCCAATATACCAGAGAAAATTGATAAAACAGGTGATGGAGATCTTCTCGTGATAGCGGATGGCGCCGCTTTCGGGGCAATAATGGAAGATTGTATAGAAACACTTGAAAATCATGATAATAAAAGAATTACTCTGTGGCTTCCGGAGTCTTTTGAATATTTGATTTTAAAATCCGGGATTATTTCGACGCCGGAGCTTGATATGATACTGGAATCGATACCTGATTATGCAGATAGTAAGCAATATATAAGCTGGGAACAGTTTTTTACAGATTTGCTGATTCATCTGACGAAAGATACTTTGTTTCCTTATTCGAAGCATCATCTGGGAAAGTATTACATGACAGGTATGTGTAAACAGCAGGTTATAAAAGAATTCCCGGAAGCGATTCGTGAAAATTTACTGTAAAGCCACTAAGTTCTATCGTGTATCATATACGTCAAACAGGAGCCTTCTGTATAAGCCAGAGGCTCCTGTTTTTGTAATTGCTTTCCCAGTTTTAGACCCGTTACGAATTCTTCCAAAGCCGGATGGTCTGCAAAACTTTTTCCTTTGTATCGGTATCCATCTGTGAGAGCTCGTTCATAATTTCACGGTCGAGCGCCACAGGCTTGTATTCCGAATCTATTTCTCCAATCAGCGTATCCAGTGAAATGCCCATCAGTTTCGCATAATAGATTAAAATGCGCAGGGACATTGCTGAGCGGTTGTTTTCCACGTTGCTGATATAGCCTGGCGTGACTTCCAGGGCAGATGCGACTTCGGCCTGAGTCAGTTTCATCTGTGTGCGAAGTCCTTTGATTTTTCCTCCAAGGTTTTCATAATCGTTCTGTGTCATGGCTTTTCCTCCGGTTGTTTCCTGTAAAAATGGAATGGTGATCATTCACATGCTATTCCTACGGTCTTTTTGGATGATTTCGTACTCTATAAAATATACTATAAAAAAAGCTTGAATTATATATACT
>JAJPXU010000101.1 GCA_021205305.1 Lachnospiraceae bacterium | reverse complement strand
GCAAGCCTTTCACATGGAATATAAAGAAAGGAGTGTCGAGACTGTCTACTCGACACCGATAAAATTATGGCAGAACTGAGACTGGATGGTTATATAAATGTAATCCTGGATCCTGCGGCCGCGCAGGGAATCCGCAGGATTGGAGCGAAAGTGGCTCTGGATGTGGAAGCGGTGACGGGGGCAAAAAGCCAGATTATTTTACCTGACATACAGTTGCCGCAGGCGATTGTGGTCGCGGAGCTTGGGCATGACGCTCTGGCGGATACGCTGGTGGAGCGCATTCCGGAACTGGGCGCGCTGAAAGGCAGATGGGAAAGTTACGGCTTTTATCTGGTGGAGCATCCTTTGCCGGAAATTGAGCAGGGACTTGTGATTGTGGGTAGTGACCGCATTGGCACGATCTACGGGATGTTTCATCTGTCGGAGCTTCTTGGCGTGACTGCCTGGGGCTTCTGGGGAGATATCAGGCCGCCGAAGCTGGGAAGTGTGCTTCTGACAGACCTGGAATCCACGCTGTCTGAGCAGGAAATGCGATCAGATGGAGCCGCCTGGCATCCGCATGGTGAGACGACAACAGACAAAACAGCCAGGTATCTTTTGGCGGCAGGGATGGGCGGTTTTGTGAAGGATTCGCAGAACGGTCAGACGCAGCGGGATACGACGGTGATTCCGGTAAAGAATGGTATCTCGAAAGAGCCTTCTGTGAAGTACCGCGGATTTTTTATCAACGATGAGTGGCCATGCTTTGGCAGCTGGACTTTTTCTCACTACCAGGGTTTTACCGCTGAGATGTACGACAAAATATTTGAATATCTGCTGCGCATGAAGGGCAATTATCTGTGGCCGGCGATGTGGTCTTCTTCGTTTTTGCTGGACGGGCCGGGACTTGCCTCCATGGAGCTGGCGACGGAATACGGTATTTTTATCGGGATGTCTCATCACGAGCCCTGTATGCGCTCCGGCGAGGAGTTTTCCATTTTCAAGGGTGAGAACTCTCCATATGGAAATGATTGGAATTATGAGAAAAATAAGGAAGGCCTGCTGAAGTTCTGGGAAGACGGCTTAAGCCGCGTGAAAGGGCAGAATATTTTTCCGACGATCGGTATGCGCGGGGAAAATGACTCAAAATTGCTGGGCGAAGACGTTACGGTGGATGAGAACGTCCGTCAGCTGAAGGAGATCATCACGGAGCAGAGAAAGCTGATTGCGAAGCATATCAATCCGGATCTGAAGCAGGTGCCGCAGCTTCTCGCTATTTATAAGGAAGTGGAAGATTACTTCTTTGGAAACAGCGAGTCCGCGGGACTGCGGGATTTTGAAGAGCTGGACGATGTGACGCTGATGTTCTGCGAGGACAATTTTAACAATATGCGTGCGCTGCCGCAGGATTTCTGCCGCAGCCAGGAGGGCGGCCAGTCGTCTGCTGCAGGGGACAGAAAGCTGCGTCCGCATCCGGGCGGCTACGGGATGTATTACCATGTGGATTACCACGGCAGCCCGATTTCCTATGAGTGGGTGAATTCCACGCCGCTTACCAAGATCTGGGAGCAGATGACGCAGGCCTGGGAATATGGCATCCGCGATGTATGGATTCTCAATGTAGGCGACGTCAAATTTAACGAGTATCCGCTGGGCTATTTCCTGTCGCTGGCGTATGATTTTGAGAGTTACGGACGAGAAGGTTACGATAACACTCTCGCCTATCCGGCGTCCTGGGTTCGCTCTCTGTTTGGCGCGTATGCGGATGAAGAGCAGCTGGCCGATATTACCTGGGTACTGAAAGAGTCCACGCGGCTTCACAGCCTGCGCAGGGCAGAGGCACTCAACGATACGATTTACCACCCGGCGCATTACGGAGAGGCGAAGAAAATGCTTGCCCGCGCGGATGCTCTGGAGCGGAAAAACGAAGAGCTGCGGGAGACACTGGAGAAGACGCCCTGCGGGGACGGCTATTACAGTACCATCTATTTTCCGGCGGCCGGCATTGCGAATCTGCTGAAGATGCATTTGTATGCGGGATTCAATCATCTGTACAGCGTGCAGGGCAAGGCCATCGCGAATCAGTATGGGGAAAGCCTGGAGGCGTGTATTGCGAGGGATAAAGCACTTGCTGCACAGATGGCTGCCTTTAAAGGCGGAAAATGGAGCGGCATGGAGCGCGAGGAGCATATTGGTTTTGTAAATTGGAACGATGAGGATTACCGCTACCCGGTGCGCCATGTGATGACGCTTCCGAATCATCCGCGTCTGGTCGTGTCGCGCGCGGATCGGACGGAAACCTTTACGAATCAGTACTTCCCGGTGCCGCTGGTGATCGATGACTTCCGGAATGCGGGGGTCGATGAGGTGATTCTTGAGGTGGCAAACGGCGGCCAGGGCGCGGTTGACTGGAAGATTGAGGGGCAGAATGACTGCTTTGCGATTACACCATCAGAGGGAAGCACGGAACTGCTCACGGAAGTGCGAATCCGATTTCTGCGGGAACAGTTTCTAACGGAAAATGATCTTGTGGAATTTCGCTGCGCGGTGGTCGCCGGAAGGGAGCGCGTGCCGCTGCTCATCCGGGCAGGAATAAAAGATCTGAGCGCTGTTCCGGAAGGGGCTTTCCTGATTCAGGACGGCGTCTGCGTCTGGAATGCGGCAGATTTTGCAGGGAACGATACCAGCCGGTGTTCTGCGCGAAACGTATTCGAAACGGACGCCGCAGACAGAGCCGCTTTCCATGAGCTGGAGGAATACGGAAAATACGGGTCGGCCATGAAGGTGTTCCCGACTACGGAGATTTTCGGGGAAGCGGACTGGAAGGAGGGCGGCGCGCCATCTCTTACTTATGAAATCTGGGCAGAAGAGGCCGGAGAATATACGCTGACGCTGCACACTTCTCCGGCGAATCCGCTCATCTATGGCGGAAAGCTCCGCATGGGTGTGTCTGTCAATGACCAGAAGCCGGAGACGGTGACAATCACCGGCGACGGTTATCGGGGCGGCGACCCGGGCTGTGCCGACTGGTGTCAGGCGGTGCTTGACCAGGAGCACAAGGCCGATACGCACGTAAGTCTGCGGGAAGGCCTGAATCAGATCACTGTCTACGCAGGAGACGCCGGGATCGCGCTGGAGCGCTTTACGCTGGTAAAAGAGGGAACGAAGCTTCTGCCGTCCTACTTAGGTCCGGATGTTAGTTATCGGAAGTAGGGGAACGGATTCGAAGCGGCAGACTCTTAACTATAGATATGAATCAAAGAAAGGAGAAAAGAAACTATGGATGGAACAATGAAAACAGCGGTTATGACCGATATCCGCAAGGTGGAGATCCAGAGGAAGCCGATTCCGGTACCGCAGGAGGACGAAGTCCTGGTAAAAATCGAGTACGTGGGTATCTGCGGCTCTGATCTGCATTATTATGAGGCAGGAAGAATCGGAGATTTTATCGTGGAGCCGCCGTTTGTACTCGGACATGAGGCGGGCGGTACGGTCATCGAAGTCGGCGAAAATGTGAAGAACCTGAAAGTCGGCGATCGAGTGGCGCTGGAGCCGGGCAAGACCTGCGGGCACTGTGAATTTTGCAAACAGGGGAAATACAACCTGTGCAAGGATGTCGTTTTCTTTGCGACGCCGCCGGTGGACGGTGTTTTCCAGGAGTATGTAGCGCATGAGGCGGGACTTTGCTTTAAGCTTCCGGATAATGTGAGCACGTTGGAGGGTGCGCTGATTGAGCCGCTGGCAGTTGGTATGCACGCGGCAAACCAGGGCGACGCGCATCTGGGCCAGACGGCGGTTGTGACCGGCGCAGGCTGCATTGGCCTGGTATCGCTTCTCTCTCTGAAGGCGAGGGGTGTTTCCAAAGTCATCGTCGTGGATGTAATGGACAAGCGGCTGGAGAAAGCGAAAGAGCTGGGAGCAGATGAGGTGATCAACGGCGCGAAAGAAGATACGGTGGCGCGGATTGCCGAGATTACCGGCGGCGCGGGCTTTGACCTTGGTATTGAGACAGCCGGTTCGCAGATCACGGCGCAGCAGCAGATCCGTGCGGCGAAAAAGGGTGCGACGATTGTCTTTGTCGGCTACAGCCCGTCTGGCGATATGACACTTCCGATCGGAACTGCGCTTGATAAAGAGCTGACCTTTAAGACGGTGTTCCGCTACCGCAATATCTATCCGATGGCGATTGATGCCGTATCCTCCGGCAAAATCCACATCAAGGATATCGTAACCAATTATTTTGAACTGGATGATATTCAGAACGCGCTGGATGCCTGCGTGGATAATAAGGCGGAGATTGTGAAAGGCGTCATTAAAGTAAATTAAACAGTTACGAACATTTTTTACACACCCGGGAGACTGGCTGTTTGCTGGTTTTTCCCGGGTTATTCACATTATCCACATTTTTATTCACACCCTGCATCGGGAAGAAAGGGGAACGTTTTGTGGATAACGAGATTTACATAATTTTTCGACAGAATCCGCCATTTTGGGGCTTTGGAATTTGAAAAAGCGGATTATTGTCAACCAGTTATCCACATTATCCACATAATTCACAGGAAAAGTGGCTGGGACAACTCGTTTCTCGTGTGGAAAAGTAGCGGTTCTCATTTTGGAAGATTTATGCTATACTCTATCACAGATGAGAAGAGAGGTACCGCTCTGGGCTGGCATGGCGGCCTGCGGTATCAGACGGACAAAAGCAGGCAGAATTCGGAGGCGGTGAACATTTCTTTCTTTATTCCCGGATTCTGTAAAAGAAATGGACAGGGAAGGCGTGCAGTGATGAAGATTTATACAGATAATCCGGAGGGATCTACGGTGATCCAGAATTCATTTATTGACCAGTATATGCCCCACGCGAATGGGGAATTCGTCAAAGTCTATCTGTATCTGCTTCGCTGCGCGAACAATGGGCGTGAGCTTTCCCTTTCCTCAATTGCGGATGTGTTCGAGCATACGGAAAAGGATGTTCAGCGGGCGCTGACATATTGGGAGCGGCAGAACCTGATTCGCTCAAAACTCTCTTCGGACGGGACATTGGAGTCGGTGACCTTTCTGGATGTGGGCTTTTATACTGCACCTTTACCTCTTGCGGATGCCCTACAGGAAGGGGAGGATCTCTACAGTGATGGAATGACCTCTTACCAGGAGCCGGAGAAAGTGAGTGAAACGTCCGGGGAAGAGGCTCCGCTGCTGTCGCAGCTGGATCCGTCGGCACAGGAGGCGCTTCGGGAACTTTATTTTGTGGCGGAGCAGTACCTCAAGCGGCCGCTCTCCTCGACGGAGCAGCAGGATTTTGTATATTATTACCACACGCTTGGTTTTTCGACGGATCTGATCGAATATCTGCTTGAGTATTGCATTACGCGGGGGTCTTTTGGCCATTACTATATGCGCAAGGTTGCGCAGGGCTGGGCGGAGGCAGGGATCACGACCGTGTTGGAGGCAAAGAAGGAATCCAGCCTTTACAATAAGAATTATTTTTCGGTTATGAAGGAATTTGGCCTCAAGGGGCGGAATCCGGCGCAGCCGGAGCGGGAGACGATTGATCACTGGCTGAAAGAGTATGGCTTTGATATGGATATCATTCTGGAGGCCTGCCGCCGCACGATCCGGCAGATTCACGAGCCGAATTTCCAGTATGCGGACAAGATTTTATCCGAGTGGCACGCGGCCGGCATTCATACGATGAAAGATGTCGAGGCTGCGGATTTCAAATGGGAGCAGGAGCAGAGCGCGAAGAAGCGCGCACAGAACCAGAAGGGTTCGGGGAATGCCGGGAAGTTTAATAATTTCTCGCAGAGAGAATATAACTACGACAGCCTGGAAAAGAAGCTGTTTTCCTGATGGATGGGAATGGAAGATCAGGCTGTGCCGGAACGGAAATGGATTGCGGGTGAAGAAATATGGGACTGACGAATACGCAGTATGACGAGATTATGCGGGATTATCAGCGCCGCCAGAATCAGACGCGGCAGGAGTTATATGAGCGGGAGCAGGAGGCGTACCGCCGGATACCGGAGCTTTCTGAGCTGGATGCGCAGATTGCGGCGGCAAGCACGGCCTGTGCGCGTTCACTGCTGGCTGGTCCTGCAAAGGGCGATCGGTTGGATGACACTTTGCGCGGGATGACCCAGGCCGAAAAAATACCAGACGGTGTTTCGCCATCCTCTATCCGTTCGCTTCGCGTGCAGATCGAACAAATCAGTTTGAGGAAAACACAGCTTTTGCGGGAAGCCGGGTTTCCGGAGGATTATCTGGAGCCGCATTACCATTGCCCGGACTGTCAGGACACCGGATACATCGGGCAGGAGAAGTGTCATTGCTTCCGGCAGGCGACCATTGACCTGCTTTATACGCGGTCGAATCTGCGCGACAGCATCCGGGGAGAGAACTTTTCCGCGTTTTCTCTGGAGTATTATCCGGAGACGGTGAAAGATCCGGTCACCGGGCTTACCGCGGCACAGGCGGCGGCACGCACCTTGAACGAGTGTCAGCGTTTTGTACGGGAATTCGACGAGGAGGCTGCAAACCTGCTCCTCTCCGGGGATACAGGACTTGGCAAGACATTCCTGTCGCACTGTGTAGCGAATGCGCTGCTTGAGAGTACCCATTCCGTCATTTATTTTTCCGCGTTCCGGTTGTTTGAATTGCTGGCGGATTCTTCTTTCGGACACATCGACGAAAGTGAAACGAGTGAACTGGAACGGCACATTTTTGAATGCGACCTTCTGATTATTGACGACCTTGGAACGGAACTGGTGAATTCTTTTGTGGCGTCCCGGCTTTTTTTGATTTTGAATGAGCGGATATTACGCAGGAAGAGTACGATGATTTCGACGAATCTTTCCCTGGCGGCGATCTCGGAACGGTATTCCGAGCGGGTTCTCTCCCGGATCTCCAGCGATTACCGGATGCTGCGCCTGGCGGGGGACGACATTCGGATTCAGAAAAAGCTTGCCGCCCGGCGAAAGGAATGATACACTCTTCTGAGGCCGCTTGCAGTGGCTGTAAACCTGGTCGGTGTATGACTGCAGAAGACGTGTATGTATTGAAAAAAGACCGCTGCAGGGGCTTGACCACCGGCGGTTTTATGGTATGATGAAAGCGAAAAAATACCTGCTTTCATGGTGCAGGTTTGAGGGAGGAAAAAATGCAGACTGGCTATGAGCGGAATCTGGATTCGATCCCGGTGGGGGATCTGGGAATTATCGCGCTGAAAAGCTGTGAGGAGCTGGGCAGAAAGATCGATGCCCACATTGTCAACTGGCGGTCGGAGCGTGTGCACGAGCACCAGGGCAGCCCGCTGCTTTTGGGCTATGACAAGTCTTCTTATCTGGTAAGCACGGATGTGCCGCGCTTCGGCTCCGGCGAGGCGAAGGGGCAGGTGAATGATTCTGTGCGGGGCAAGGATATTTACATTCTGGTGGATGTATGCAATTACAGTCTCACATATTCTTTGAGCGGCCATACGAACCGGATGTCGCCCGATGACCATTATCAGGACCTGAAGCGTGTGATCGCCGCGATCGGCGGCAAGGCGCGCCGGGTCAATGTTATCATGCCTTTTCTTTATGAGAGCCGCCAGTTTACACGGGCGGGACGTGAGTCGCTGGACTGCGGGATTGCCCTGCAGGAGCTGACCAAGATGGGGGTAGAGAATATCATCACCTTTGACGCGCACGATCCGCGGGTGCAGAATGCGATTCCGCTTCACGGGTTCGAGACGGTCCTGCCGGTCTACCAGTTTATCAAAGGCCTGTTCCGTGCGGTACCGGATCTGCGGATTGACCCGGAGCATCTGACGGTCATCAGCCCGGACGAGGGAGCAGCCGGGCGCGCGATCTATATGGCAAACCTGCTTGGCGTCGATATGGGGATGTTTTACAAGAGACGTGATTATGCCCGCATGGAAGATGGAAAGCACCCGGTAGTGGCGCATGAGTTCCTCGGCAGAGACATCGAAGGGCAGGATGTGGTTCTCATTGACGATATGATTGTCAGCGGCAACAGCATGATTGACGCAGCCAGACAGCTGAAAAAGAGAAAGGCGAACCGTGTCCTGATCTGTGCGACGTTTGGCTTGTTCACCCGGAGCCTGGAGAAGTTCGATAAGGCTTATGAAGAAGGGCTGTTTGACGCGCTGGTGACGACGAACCTGGTTTACCAGTCGCCGGAGCTGCTCTCGAAGCCTTACTACACTGGCTGCGACCTGAGCAAATACATCGCGCTGATCATTGACACGCTGAACCATGACGGCTCCATGAGCGATTTGCTCACGCCGACCGCCAGGATTAATAAGTTTTTGGCAAAGCACAGGAAGCAGGGATAAAGCGTATGCGGCGATTGCCTGCGCTCCTGGATATCCGATATAAGTATATGAATATGAGAAAACCGCCTCTGAATGTTTCAAAGGCGGTTTTTGATGTCACAAATTTTTTTCCTCTTATTTCCCCAACAGTTTTTCCCCGATCCGGACGACGTCTCCCGCGCCCATCGTGATCAGCAGGTCGCCGGGAAGGCAGTTTTCCAGGAGAAATGTCTCAATCTCATCAAAGGTTGGAAAATACCAGGCTTCTTTTCCTTTTTCTTCGAGCTTTTCACGCAGCAGGTCGGAGCTGACGCCGAGGGTATCGGTCTCCCGCGCCGCATAAATATCGGCCAGAACGATTTTGTCAGCCAGAGTAAGTGCGTCCACAAATTCATCGAGCAGCGCTTTGGTGCGTGAATAGGTGTGAGGCTGGAATACACACCAGATCCGCTTTGCCGGAACCTGGCGCGCCGCGCGCAGCGTCGCGCGGATCTCGGTCGGATGGTGGGCGTAATCGTCAATGATGGTCACACCGCCGATCTCTCCTTTTTTCTGAAAACGCCGGTCTGTGCCGGTAAAACCGGAAAGCCCGCCTGCAATGCTGATTGCCGGAACGCCAAGCAGATCTGCACAGGCGATCGCCGCGGCGGCGTTCCCTACATTGTGCTCGCCGGGCACGTTCAGGGAAAAACGGCCAAGAAAGTCATCTAAGTGATACAGATCAAAGCTGGCGCAGCCCATCGCATCCCAGGAGAGGTTTTCCGCGTGATAGTCGCCGCAGCCTGTGCCAAAAGTCACGACCCGGCAGCGCAGCCCGGCGGTAAACGCAGCCAGATCCGGTACCTGCGCGTGGATAATGAGCGCTCCTTCCGGCGGAATCTTCTCCGCGAACAGCCGGAAAGAATGGCGGATGTCGTCAAGATCTTTGAAAAAGTCGAGATGATCGGCATCAATATTAAGGATCAGCCCGATCTGGGGGGTCAGATGCAGGAAACTGTTCGTATATTCGCAGGCCTCCGTCAGAAAAACGTCAGAGCCGCCGACCCGCACATTGCCGCCAATCGAGGGGAGAATGCCGCCGACTGAGATGGTCGGATCCATCTCCTGCGCCATCATGATATGGGCGATCATAGAAGTGGTCGTGGTCTTTCCATGTGTGCCGGCAACAGCCACCGAGGTCGGATAATTGTCCATCAGCTGCCCGAGAAGTTCCGCGCGGGACATCATAGGAATCCCCTTCGCCGCCGCGGCCGCGTACTCCGGGTTATCCGGGTGGATTGCCGCCGTATAGACGATCAGATCGATATCATCCGTCACATTAGCCGCACTCTGCGGAATCGCGATCTGCGCGCCCAGGCTGGTCAGCCATGCGGTCAGCTCACTGTTTCTGGAATCCGAACCGGTCACTGTAAAATGGCGGTTCAAAAGCACCGCTGCCAGACCACTCATACTGATGCCGCCGATGCCAATAAAATGAATGTGAATCGGCTGCGCAAAATTTATCTGATACATTTCATAAAACTCCTTTTGTATGGAATAAATAATAGAAAATTGCTGTTCATCTTCTCTGATTATACTCAGTT